>NZ_FR902087.1:0-8854 GCF_000437815.1 Acidaminococcus sp. CAG:542 | reverse complement strand
GGGATCCAGAGAGAAGGTCACCCCGGCATTCACCATGTTCTCCCCGCCCCCGAAGCTGCCGCCCACATTGAAGCGGACGCTTTCCGTAGGCTGGTAGAAAGCCCCGATGGCCGCCGCATTGGCGCTCCGGTAATGGCCGAAGCCGGCGGCGAAGTTCAGCTTGTCTTCCGGATCGAATTCCAGCGGATGGAGGGCCGCCAGAGCAGAGGCGCCGGCCCCCACCCGGTCCACCCGGCTGTCCAGACGGGTAATGGCATTGTTCACTCCATTGACCACACCCCCCAGCTGGCTTACGTTCACCGCATCAGTGGGTGCCGTGCCGGGAGCCACATCGTGGATCTGCTGGCCGCCCATGCTCACGTTGCTGCTGCTGATTTCCACATTGTGGGTCCCCTCCCCATTGGCAGCGATCCTGATGCCGCTGCTGGTGAGGGTGGTGCCGGCTGCCCCGGTACTGCTGTTGATGGTGAGGCCATCGTTGTTCAAGGTGCTGTTGCCGGTGGTGACGCTGGTAAGGCCCTTCAGTTCGCTGGAGAGCTTGATGTCCAGGCCGTCCCCGTCGGCGTTCTTCACCACACCGATGTTCTTATCGGTGAGTTTGGACGTATCCGCCCCGCCGGACAGTTTCATGGATTTGCCCAGTTTTCGGGAGATTGTTTCTCCGTCATCCCCGGTAAAGTCCCGGGTACCCAGGCTGTCCACAGCTCCCTGGGCCGCTTCACCGGCCAGTTTCTTCACATCGCCGATGTTGGCGGCGTTGTTCCAATTTTCCTGACCTTCTTTCGTGGTGTCATAGACATTTCCAATACCGCTGGCAACATCTTTAATCTGCTTATTCCCAGCATTAATGCCGTCTTTACTGATGGTCACACCGCCGGCCGTGATGGAGCCTTCATCTCCCAGATTCACCTGATTTTTCAGCTTGATATTGATGGACTTGCCATCGTCGGAGACAGAGGTGGTAATATTGCTGTCCCCATGAACACCAATGGTCCCGCCCAGATTCTGTTTAGCATCGGACGTACCACTGGCATTGGCATTATCCGCCGTGAGTCCGAAGCCGCCGCCCTTTGCAGAATCGGTAAGGCTTCCCTTCATCAGGACCAGCTGTTCTTCGGTGGCTGCCCTGCCTTTGGTGGCAAAATCAGAAGAGGTAATGGTGGTATTGGTCAGCCCGGTGATGCTTTCGATGCCGGTAAGATTTTTGGCCAGCTTGATTTCCAGGCCATCCCCGGCAGTATTCTTCACTACCCCTATATTCCCATCGGACAGTTTCGTAATATCAGCGCCGCCGGACAACTTCAGCGTGTTGTTCAGCGACCGGCTTACTGTGTTCTCAGCGACATCCCCTGCAAAAATCATCCCATCCTCCAGGGTAGCCACATCGTGATCTTTGTTGCCCTGGTCCGTGTAGGTAAGCCGAGTCTGGTCCTGCTGGGCCAGGTTCTTGGCAACGGTATGGACGGATACCGCAGCTTGGGTTCCAGCCGTCCCCGTCAGATCCAGATAGCCTGCGCCGTCAGTCTGGCGGAGAGCAGCGGCCTTTTTGCCATTGTCGCTCAGGGTGATCCCGGTATCGCCGGTAATATTTACTTCTTTGGCAGACTTGCCTTTAAACTGCATACTGCCGTCCGTGCCTTCGATGGTTTTACCATCCCCATGGACACCCACGTCCAGATGATCCTGGAGTTCTACGGAAACGTAATCATTTCCATCGTGGTCTTTCTTCACCTTGGTCAGGATATTGGCCTTGCTCCGATCCCAGAAATCCCCGGAGCCATCGTTTTTCTCGTTGGTTACAGGGGCATCCCCAAAAATCCGGATGGCACTGCCCAGATTCTGTTCAATGGTGGCATCCACGGCTTCCCCTCTGCCACCGGCCGTAATGGCAAATGTCCCATTGCCCAGGACTTTGGTAATGGAATCATTGACCTTTTTCAGCTGGTCTTCCGTAGCCGCCCGGCCGGAAACATAATCCTTCCCATCCCAGTCTGTGTTCTCAAGCCCGGCAACAAAGTTTCCTGTTTCTGTAACCTTGCCGTCACTGACGACACTCTGATTCCCCATAACAACCGTGCCGGCCGTCACCGTATTAAGGCCGGTGATATCCTTGGCCAGCTGCAGGGAGAGAGTGGTATTGCCATCTTTATCCTGGCTGGCAACGACGCCGATGTTGTTGTTCTTCGTGGGGTCCGTGGTATTGTCCACCAGCTTGTCCTTCGCGACGCCGCCCTTGATGGTCACCTTCTTGTCCAGGGTGGTATTGAGGGCTTCCCCATTGTCCCCGGCCAGCTGCAGCCCGTCTTCCAGGGTAGCCACGGTGTGGTCATTTCCATTACCGCCCTTATAGGTAATCCGGGACATGGCCGTCTTCATGGCTTCTTTGTCCTGATTTCCCCGATAGGTGACACCGATGGATACCGGGCTCATCCCATTATCCTTGTTGGTCCCATTGAGGATCAGCTTCCCTGCTTCCCCTGTTCCCGTTCCGGTGGATGCTTTCCCCAACGTCAGGGTATGGGCATTGAGGTCACGATCCAGCTGGACCGTCAGCGTATTGGCATTCTTATCCGCCTTGACCTGCACATTGGCGCCGCCGTCGTAGTCACGGCCATCCGCGCCGGTTCCCTGGATGGTCAGGGTGTCGCCCAGATTTCTATGGACAGTGGTGGTAGCGTCATTGCCCTTGAAGTTCAGGCCCTTGTCCGTCAGTTCTGTTTTCACACCATTGCTGACGGTCTGCAAATCGCCGATAGTGGCCCCATTTTGCAGCATAGGGCTGCCTGCCGTAATGGTGGAGATATCCACCGGCTTATTCTGTGCCGTATCATAGAGTCCGCTCTGTACATTGGTAATCTGCTTACCGCCATTGGACAGTCCATCGGTGGTCAGTTTCACTTGGCCATTTGTGCTGCCGTTCTGGGGCGTAATGGCAATGCCCTTGCCGTCAATTACGGTCATAGCTCCAGTCGTCGCATCCTTGAAAGTAGCACTGGTCATGTCTTTCAGTTCCTTACTCAAACCAATGGTGATGGCTTTGCCAGTGGTATCCGCTGTGGTGGTCAAATTGTCGTCTTCCGCCTTCAGCTGGATGGAACCGCCCAGATCCTGCTTCACCACATTGCCTGCATTGTCGCTGAGGCCGAAGCCACCGCCGGTTTCCTTCCCGTCCACAATGGACTTGGCCACCTGCTGGAGCTGGTCTTCCGTAGCCGCCCGACCGCTGACGATGCCATCTTTCGACCATTTGGTGTTGGTCAGGCCCGTAATGTAATCCCCAGCAGCATCATTGGGGCTGGTGCCATTGTTGGCGATGGTCTGAGAACCAATCTTGATTCCCGCCTTGCCCGTTTCAGTAGGCGCAAAGCTGATGGTCCCCATATTGGTAAGATCCTTGTTCAGCTTGATTGCCAATCCATCATCGCCATTCTTCACCACGCCGATGTTGCCATCCGTCAAATTACCAGTAACAGCACCGCCGGTGATATTCAGGGTACTGTTGAGGGTTGTGCTGACGGCCTTGGTCGTATCCGTCTTGGCATCATCTCCGGCAAATTTCAGGCCGTCTTCCAGGGTTGCAATGGTATGATAGGTGCCTTTGGCGGTATCCACATCATATTTCAACCGAGGTGAGCTGTCTGCAGAATTCAGGAAACTGGCACCGCCATAATCCTGATAAAGAGCAGAATACCGGCCGCCATTGTTCCCCATATGGAGGGACCCATCACTGCCATCCATTTCAATATAAGCTCCGCCGGTACCGGTCACTCTGACCGTACCGTTGACCGTACTGGACCCGGCCGTCAGGCTGTGAGCCGTCAGGTCATCGTCCAACTTCACCGTGATGGTGCCGTTGTCCATGGTAGTAGTAATATTGTCTGTATTGTAGGTGTGCTTATCCTTTGCCGCACCGCCCAATACACTGATTTTATCCCCCAGCTGAGCATTGTAGGCAGCACTTCCGTCCTCCTTCTCTGCCCCATTGGCTTCGAAGTTCAATCCCTTCTGCAAAGCCGCATTGCTGGCAATACCAGAAATCACCACATCCGTAGGAGTGCTTCTCGCTGCGTTATTTTTCACCTTCAGCGTTACCGTGCCATCGCTGCCTACCGTGTATTCACCACTGTCAGCAGCCACCAGATGGCTGTCCTGATTCAGCACATTGGTCATATCAATGCCCGGAATGGCATCACCGCCATTTTTCGTCAGCTTCAGGGTCTTCCCATCGGTGCTGACACTGCCGCCGGTCACATAGTAATCGTGGAGCCCAGTGAGTTGCCCAGTGGTCTTGTCATTTTTCCTGACTAAAGTCCCTGTGCCTTCCCCATTATTGCCATAAGAAACGGAGCCACTTTCTACATAAATATCCGAAGCACTGGCTTCCCCTTTGATGGTTTTCGCTACTTCATTCAGCTGATCTTCCGTAGCTGCCCGGCCGGACATAAAATGGTCCGTCACCCATGCTGTATTTTTGAGTCCTGTAATACTGGTAATGTTTGACGTGGCACTGCCGTTGGCACCGCCGCCGGGCTGGCTGCCGATGTAAATACCATCGGTTCCATCCGTACTTCCCACACGGACCGTAGTGAAGTTTACATTGGGTTGGGTAGCAATGGTAATGGTTTTGCTGCTGTCAGTTGGTGTAAGAGCAATATTGTCTCCCGCTGCAAAAGTGAGGGTATTATTGGCAGGAGTAACCGCCAGGGTCTGGTCTCCCACTTTGGCATTCCAGCCGGCATTCACTGTATCAGACACACTCTTCAGCTGATCTTCCGTAGCCGCACGACCACTCACAGCTGTACCATCCCAAGTGGTATTGGTCAGGCCGGTCAGATAGGTATTGGCACCATCATTGCCAAGGGTTGCCCCGCCAATGGTGGCTTTTCCAGTATTGCCATTTAAAGTAACTTGATTCCCCACCGTTACGGTTCCGGCGGTACCGTCCAAGGCGATTTTCTTGTCGTCATCGCTGCCCAGGGTCACGCTGTCCTTGAGAGATACTTTGTAGTCCACCGTCCCATCTGTGGTATTCGGTGTTCCTACAACATTTGTATTCTTGTCATCTCCGCTGACGGTTACGGTCTTGGCGGCGATTTTCTTCACATCGCCGATGTTGGCGGCATTGGTTTCTATTCCATAAACAGGGCTACCGGAGTCATCATCCCCGGACTTGCCGCTGGCTACATCGGAAATCTGCTTACTGCCACCGCTGATGCCGCTGGTGGTGACACTGGGGCCGCCATTATTAATGGTCAGGCCTGTACCGTCCAAGGTGGAAGAACCGGTGGTCAGGGTGCCGTCGGAACCATCGATGGTGATGGCTTTATCGCCTGTTCCCACAGTTACCTTATCCGCCGTGAGCTGGGTGTCCATCTTCACGGTGATGATGCCGTTATCATCAATTTCCGTGGTCAGGTTGTCCGTCTTGTAGGTATGGCGGGACTGGGCATCATTGGCACGGACGGCCACAGTGCTGCCCAAAGCGCGGTTCACCGTCTTGTAAGCGCCATCTACCTTGTTGCTGGCCGAGAAATTCAGGCCTTGGGCGATGGCTTCCGTATTGGTGGTAATCTGGGTCTTGTTGCTGTTCACCACATCGGACACGCTCTTCAGCTGATCCTCCGTAGCAGCCCGGCCGGTAACATACGTTGTCTGGCCTACAGTCCAGGTAGTATTGTCCAGGCCAGTGAGATAGTCGCCGCTTTGGGTGGTATCATTGCCGTCGGTCTGGGTGCCCAGCTTGGCGCCGCCAGCCGTCACCGTATCCAGACCGGTGATGTTTTTGGCCAGTTTCAGGGACAGGGTGGAGCCATTGGCGGTAACGCCGATATTATTACCCGTTGCCAGGTCAGTTGCACCGCCCTTTACGTCGAGAGTCTTGTCCAGTTCAACGCTGCCCGTTCCCGTATCTCCAGCCAGTTTCAGGCCATCCCCGAGAGTAGCCACCGTATGAGCCGTGCCGTCCCCATCGGTATAGCTGATGCGGCCCGTGCCCTTGGCACCGGAAAGTTCCGGAGATGCGGCATAGCCTGCAGTGATGGTGGTGGCTTTGTTGGTACTGCTACTGTCCGATCCTACGATCTTGATGGAGCCAGCCTGGCCTCCGTCAGCGGAAGTCCTTTCCGTACCGGCAGTGACGGAATCAAACACAGGATTCTTGTCCAGAGCAATGGAAAGGCGCTTATTGGCCGTATCCGTCAGGACTTTCACATTCTGGGTGGAGTATTCCGTATCTTCCTTCCGGCCGCTGCCCTGGATCTGGAGAGTCCCCCCCTGGTCTACATGGACAGAAGTGTCAGTATCATTGCCCTGGAAGTTCATACCCTTGGTTTCCACAGCCTTCAGCTGGGCCACGTTCACCGCATCGGAATCCGCAGACCCGGCAGCCAAATTGGTGATCTGGCGGCTGATGGTCTTACCTTCTGCATCTGTCCCACCCAGGGAAACACCCCCGGAAGTGGACACCCAGGTGGCTGCCTTAGCTGCATTGGCAGGATCCGTCATATCCGGAGCCAAATAGCCGGTAGATCCTTTTTCCCGATTGGCCACAGAGTGGGCGCCTAAAGCTACGCCACCATCTGCCGTGGCATTGGCACTGGTACCAAAAGCGGAAGATTCGACAGCATTTGCCCCAGCCGAATAGCCGTAAGCAGCAGAACCGGTTTCCACCGCTTCTGCACCATAACCCACGGCCACAGCGGCTCCATGGTCGGTGGACTCTGCATCATCATTTTTCGTACCGGCCTGGGCTCCAAGGCCCATAGCAACCGAAAAATTTCCGCTGGCGTTGGTACTGTTGCCCACAGCCACCGACTGGATACCAGCAGCCTCATTGCCATAGCCGATGGCCAAGGAATTGATACCTGAAGCAGCGCTGTTCACACCCATGGACAAAGACAAATCGCCGGATGCTGTAGTTCCCACGCCAAAGGCCATGGAAGCCGAACCCCTTGCTCCATCATTGTAGTAATTGGCCAAGCTGTTTTCCGCAACCGGCGTTGTCAAATTGCCATCATCATCTTTATAGGCCGTCTTGATGCTCAGGAAATGGCGCCCCGCCTGTTCCAGCTGATCTTCCGTGGCAGCCCGGCCGGTCACATAGTTTCCGGGCGTCCAGGTGCGGTTGGAAAGGCCCGTCACAAAGTTCCCCGATGCACTTGCCCGGACAGATTCCAGCTTGAGGGTGGCCCCATCGTCATTGAGACTGCCCGGCTTCATATAATCATAGGTAAAGGACTGATTGCCGATCTGGATTGCTCCCACCTTGGCAAGGCCTTGGGTCCCGTCTAGGGAAATAAAATTCCCCGTGTCCGTGCTGAGGCCGGCGGAAATGGTGCCAGCCGTGCCGTCCAGCACCACCTGCTTGGCACCGGTGGTGTCGGTGCTGTCCTTCAACGTGACCTTGGGCTTCAGGCTGATGGTGGTGGTCTGTACGCCGTCCTGGTCCGTGGTTTCTTCCGCATGGACGTTGGTTTCATCACCCTTGACCTTGATCTGGTTTTTAGCCGTTGCCACCGCTTCCGCTTTGGCCTTGGTCAACTGTTCCATGACCACCACGTCATGGTCATCGATGCCGTCGGCTACGTTGACCAGGCGGTTGTAGGCGTCAGAATCATAGGTGTTTTCCGTAACGGTATGATTCTGATACTGTACCGTATAATATACATCACCTTTTTTATGGCCAAAGGATACAATACGACCTTCTGTATCGGCTGCACGAGAAGAATCAATGACAGAAGCCGTGGCTTCATAGCCGATGGCCACCCCATTGGCCACAGTCACCGTGGCCTGGTTGCCGGCCGCCACAGCGCTGGCAGCCCCTGCACTGGTGCTGCCGCCAGCGATGCCTACGGAATAGTTTCCCTGGATAGTGGAAGAATAGCCGCCTATGGCTACGGAGCCTACCCCATAAATAGGAAATGGATTGGAGGCGTCGGCCGCATATTCATTTCTGTTGGCATCCAGAAGAGGATCCCCGTTTTTATCTACAGCCACTTTACCTGTAATATTGCCGGTACCCCCAATAACCACAGAATCTGCGCCAAAGGCTTTGTTGCCGCTGCCCCCACTGACCGTGGCAAATTGGCCCCCTGCCTGATTCTGAGTACCGCCGGTAACGCTGGAATGTTTCCCGGTGGCTTTATTCTGCATGCCACCGCTAATGCTGGAGGATTCGCCTACAGCTTCATTATCACCACCGCCGCTAACGCTGGAATTTTTCCCTTCGGCCTTGTTTTTTTCACCACCGCTGACTGTGGCATTTTCTCCTGTTGCCTGGTTGGTTGAAGCACCCCCAGTGACTTTCCCTGTTGCCGCAAACGCTTCTGAACAGGGGCTCCCCATAAAGAGCACCGCTCCCAGGCCCAGCACGGCTACCGTCTTTCCTGCCGTGGACAGACAGGTGCTTTTTTCCTTTCCAGCCCGTTTAGCCAGCTCAGACACCACCACATAGCAGTGCCGGACCCGGCTCCAGATGACTTTGTAGATTTTGTTCATGACCGTATCCTCCCTGAAAGATTCCTCTTTCTGCTGTAAAAAAGTTTACTCTTTTACTGTACTTTTAAATTATAGAAAACATAACATCGTTCTATACATATTATATTTCCATTATATGTGGCTGTAAGATACTTGTCAATATTGGTTATTTATTCGGTTTTTCTTTGTATTTGGTGTCATTTTACATGAGGCTGGAGGGGGACAGGGGGGATAAGTGGCTAAGTGGTTAGGTGGTTAGGTGCCTTGGGGTTCATCGTTGGTCGTTGTGGAGACCGGCTCCGCCGGCTTGAAATGGAAACGCAGCCGACGCTGCTAGCCCACCACCCTTGCGCAAGCGCAACGGTCCCCCGCCCTTGAA
>NZ_FR902086.1:0-13097 GCF_000437815.1 Acidaminococcus sp. CAG:542 | reverse complement strand
GAAGTTTTTGCCCTCTGGGCGGCCGGGACGGGCGGGCCGGCCAAAAAGATTTTCACAAATTCAAAAAAACTACTTGCATTTATCGCATCATCGTAGTAAAGTATTAAAACAGTAAAGCGGTTGTGCCGGAACACCGGCACCGCATGGATTCCTATGATACAGAAAGGGGTTACGATCATGGTAGCCGGATTGAACGAACGGGAACTGAAACAGCTTGCCAAGGCTTTCACTCTGCTGAAGGATGTGGACGGGAGCCTGGCCTTCCTGGAAGACATCTGCACCCCCAACGAGCTGAAGGCCCTGAGCCAGCGGCTGGAAGTGGCGGTGCGTCTTCACCGGGGCGAAAACTATGCAAAGATCGTCAAAGATACGGGCGCCAGCAGCACCACGGTATCCCGGGTAAATCGCTGTCTGAACTATGGAGCAGGTGGATACCGAACCCTGATCCCCATTTTGACTGAAGGAGCTAAAGAGAAATGAGCAACAGTACTGCACTGCGGATCCCTTACGGGACCAAAGATATCCTGCCGGGGGATGCCCGGCTGAAACGGGAACTGGAAGACCGGGTGGCCGGGAACTTCCTTTCCTGGGGCTATGACGAAGCCATCACCCCCACCTTTGAATACGCCGACACCTTCGCTTTAAGCGGCGCCGGCATCAGCGACGAAAGCATGCGGTTCATGGACCGGAACAACCGGACAGTGATGCTCCGGAGCGAAATGACTACCCCCCTGGCCCGGATGGTGGCCACCCGGCTGAAGAACGACAAGGGTGTGAAACGGCTGTTCTACATTGCCAATGTGTTCCGCCATGAACAGACCCAGGCCGGCCGGCAGTGCGAATTTTCCCAGGCGGGGATCGAAATGATCGGAGCGGAAGCGCCCATGGCGGATGCGGAAGTGCTGGCCCTGGCAGTCAGCAGCCTGAAAGCTGCCGGGCTCCAGGATTTCCTGATCAGCGTAGGCCACAGCGCCTTCCTGGCCGGGCTTATGGAAGAAGCCCGGCTGACGGAAAAACAGGCGGACTTCGTAAAGACCATGATCCTCACCCACAACGCGGTGGGACTGGAAGAAGCTGCTGACCGGTTCATCCCCAAAGAGCTGAAGGACCTGTTCCGGGAGCTCTTGTACCTCCAGGGCGGCCGGGACCTGCTGGATACTCTGGAAGGCCGGGTGAAGAACCAGAAGAGCCTGGATGCCCTGAAGAACCTGAAAGCCATCTACAAGCTGACGGAAGCCTACGGAGTGGCCCAGTACCTGTCCTTCGACCTGTCCCTGATCCGGAATTTCGACTATTACACCGGTATGGTGTTCGAAGCCTATGCCCCCCAGATCGGGTTCAACATCTGCGGCGGCGGCCGGTACGACCATATGATGGAAGCCTTCGGGGATCCGGAACCGGCTACGGGCTTTGCCCTGGGCATCGATCGTATCATCCTGTCCCTGCGCCGGGACGGCCGGTTCAACCGGGAATCCAAATGGGACATTTACGTGGCCTGGGCCCCGGGATGCCAGGAAAAAGCCATCCAGAAAGCCCTGGAACTGCGGAACGGCGGCAAGAACGTGAAGGTGGCCACCAACGCCCTGACCCCGGAAGAAGCGGCCAAGGCCTGTGCAGCCAACCGGTGTGAAGCCGTAGCATATGTAGGATAGGAGAGAACGGGAATGGATTATTTGACAATTGCCCTGCCCAAGGGAAAACTTTTCGCCAAGTCTGTGGAACTGCTGGCCAAGGTGGGCTACGCCGCGGACAATGTGGTGGAGGATTCCCGTAAGCTAGTTATCACCAATGAAGAGACTAAAGTGAAGTTCATCATCGTCAAGACCGTGGACCTGCCCACTTATGTGGAATACGGGGCGGCGGACATCGGGATCATCGGCAAAGATGTGCTCAACGAGGAACGGAAGGACATCTACGAACTGCTGGATATGGGCTACGGGGGCTGCCATCTGATGATGGCGGTGCCGGAAGCCAAAGTGCTGCCGGAAATCACCGATTACGCCCATATGCGGGTGGCCACCAAGTATCCCAAGTGTGCCGCGGATTTCTTCGACAAACTGGGGATGCAGATGGAAATCATCAAACTGAACGGCTCCATCGAACTGGGGCCCATTGTGGGGCTCAGCGAAATGATCGTGGATATTGTCCAGACAGGCCGTACCCTGAGAGAAAATCATCTGAAGGAAGTGGCCACGGTGTTCCCGTCCACTGCCCGTCTCATTGCCAATAAAGTCAGCTTCAAGATGCAGTACGACCGGATCCGGAAGCTGGTGGAAGATCTGAAAGTGGTCCTGAAGGAGGAAAAACCGGAATGAAAGTCTATGATGAAAGAAAAAGCACGGCAGAAGAAATCAGCCGTCTCCTGGAAAAGAAATCTTTTGATGAAGTGAAGCTGTCCCCGAAAGTGGCGGCGGCTGTGGAAAAAATGTTCGGCCGGCCTCTCACCGCAGCGGAAGAAGTGGACATTATCGTCAACGACATCCGGAACAAGGGGGATGAAGCCCTGTTCGAATATACCAAAAAGCTGGATGGGGCGGACCTGACCCCGGCCACCATCCGGGTGACGGAAGAGGAATTTGCGGAAGCGGAAAAGGCCGTGGATGAAAAGACCATGGGGGCCATCCGCCGGGCCATTGCCAATGTGCGGAAGTTCCATGAAGAACAGCTGCCCAAGACCTGGCTGACGCCCCGGGCCTACGGGTCCTTCCTGGGCCAGAAGATGACTCCCGTGGACAGCGTGGGGATCTACGTCCCCGGCGGTACTGCCGCCTATCCCTCCAGCGTGATCATGAACGCGGTGCCTGCCAAAGTGGCCGGGGTGCCCCGGATCGCCATGGCTGCCCCTGCCGGCCGGGACGGGAAGATGAATCCCTATGTGCTGGCCACCGCCAAAGAGATCGGCATTACGGAAATCTACAAAATGGGAGGGGCCCAGGCCATTGCCGCCCTGGCTTTTGGTACGGAAACCATTCCCAAAGTGGAAAAGATCACCGGCCCCGGGAACATTTTCGTGACCCTGGCCAAGAAGGCGGTTTACGGACATGTGGATATCGACATGCTGGCCGGCCCCAGTGAAATCCTCATTGTGGCGGACAAAACGGCGGATTACCAGTACCTGGCGGCGGACCTGCTGAGCCAGGCGGAACATGATCCTCTGGCCTGCGCCATCCTGATCACCGATGATGAAACCTTGGCCAACAAGGTGGCGGACGAAGTGGAAGTCCAGCTCCAGAAGCTGCCCCGGAAGGAAATCGCCGCCCAGTCCCTGGCAGTGCAGGGGAAGATCATCCTGGCCAAGGACATGGATACGGTGGTGGACATGGCCAACATTTCCGCTCCGGAACACATGGAAATCAACACCCGGGAACCTTTTGCCCTGGTGCCCAAGATCCGGAACGCCGGCGCCATTTTCCTGGGAGCCTATTCTCCGGAACCTCTGGGGGACTATTACGCCGGCCCCAACCACATCCTGCCCACCGGCGGTACCGCCCGGTTCTATTCCGTGCTGAATGTGGAAACCTTTATGAAGAAGACCAGCATCATCTCCTATACCAGGGAAGCCCTGGCGGAAGCAGCCGATGACATCATCGCCATGGCGGAAGCGGAAGGGCTCCAGGCACACGCCAATGCCATCCGGATCCGGAAGGAGAAGCAGCTGTAACAAGACTGTCAATGGTCAATTGTCAACGGTCAACGGCCGTTGGATAAAATTTGCCTGCAAATTTTTCTGAATGTGTATATCGTTTCCGTAGGGGCGGCAGGCCCGGCCGCCCGCCAAATCAACGTTTGTCCGTGCCTGTGGCGGGGCGCCGGGCCTGCGCCCCCTACGGTTTTACGCTGCAATCTATCAATGAGGGGGCGCTGTTATGAGCGATTTGCTTGCCCGGGAGAGTCTGGCCCGGATCGAAGACTATCAGGTGGAAACCGTACCTGATGCAGACATTGTTGTCAATGCCAATGAAACCAACTGGGATATGACCCCGGAAATCCGTCTGGAACTGGGGACCCGTCTGGCGGAACATGCCTTTAACCGGTATCCCTCCATGCACGGGGAAGACCTGTGCCAGGCCATTGCTGACCGGCTGGGGTTCGATCCTGCCCAGGTGGCCATCGGGAACGGGTCCAGCGAACTGCTGGAGAAGGCCTGCTATGCCTTCGGAGGCGCCGGGAGGAAGATCGCTTCCGCCAATCCCTCTTTTTCCATGTACCAGACCTACGCCATCCTGGCGGACAGCCAGCCGGTGCTGTTCCCGCTGACGGCGGACGGGTTCGTGGATCCGGAGGGGGTCATCAGTTTCTGCAAGGAAGAAAAACCGGCCCTTCTGATCATCTGCAACCCCAATAACCCCACCGGCAACTTCAACCCCAAAGCTTCCATGGAAAAAATCATCCGCAGTGTGGACTGCCCGGTGATTATGGACGAAGCCTACATGGAATTTGCCGTGGAGGAAGGGAAAATGGAGGAACTGTCTACCCTGGACCTGGTGAACCAGGTGGATAACCTGCTGGTGCTGAGGACCTTTTCCAAAGCCTACGGGCTGGCCAATCTCCGGATCGGCTACGGCATCGGCAGCGCTCCTCTCATGAAGATCCTGAAGAAGGTGCTGCTGCCCTACACGGTGAACGGGGTGTCCATCCTGGCGGCGGAACTGATGTACAGCAAGCCGGAAGTGCTCCGGCAGCGGGTGGAAGCGGTGGTCTCTGGCCGGAGATACCTGCGGGATCACCTGGAAGCCCTGGGATTCCGGGTGCTGCCCAGCGCCACCAACTTCCTGCTGGCCCTGCCGGCAGGGAAGGCTCTGGAAAGACTGGCGGAAAAAGCCGGTGCCGGGGACCTGCCCAGCAGTGAAAAAGCCATGGCTGCCGGGGGATACCTGTTCCAGGAACTGCTGGACCGGAAGATCCTGGTGCGGAACTATTCCCGGAATCCCCGGCTGCCCGGGGGCCTGCGGATCACCGTGGGCAAAGCGGAAGAGAATCCCCAGATCATCGGGGCCATCCGGGACATCATCCAATAAACAAGGGAGGCATGGTTATGCGGCAAGGGAAAGTGGAACGGAATACGAAAGAAACTCAGATTGCTGTGGAACTGGATCTGGACGGCACCGGCAAGGCGGATATTTCCACCGGAGTGGGCTTCCTGGATCACATGCTGACCCTGCTGGCGGTCCATTCCTTCATGGACCTGAAGGTCCGGGCCAAAGGGGATCTGGAAGTGGACTGCCACCATACGGTGGAAGATGTGGGCATTGCCCTGGGACAGGCCATTGCCCAGGCTCTGGGTGACAAAAAAGGCATCCACCGGTACGGCAGCTTCCTGCTGCCCATGGATGAGGCCCTGGCGGAAATCGCCCTGGACTTTTCCGGACGGCCTTACCTGGTGTGGAATGCGGACATCCTCCCCCGGGTGACCCTGGGGAACTTCGATACGGAAATGGGAGAAGATTTCTTCCGGGCCCTGGCCATGAACTGCGGCCTGACCCTCCACATCAACGTCCCCTATGGGAAGAACACCCACCACATGCTGGAAGCCATCTTCAAGGGTGTGGCACGGGCCATGAGCCAGGCGGTGGCCCTGGATCCCCGGGTACACGGGGTCATGAGCAGCAAGGGGGCTCTGTAATATGGACAAAGACACCATTGTGATCATCGACTACGGCCGGGGGAACCTGCACTCTGTGTACAACGGCCTTTTGAAAGTGGGAGCCAACCCGGTGATTTCCGGGGACCCCAAGGTCATCGAAGCGGCCCCCCGGGTGATCCTGCCGGGGGTGGGGTCCTTCGGGGACTGCATGGACACCATGCGGAGCCGGGGGCTGGAAGAAGCAGTCCAGCAGGCTCTCCACAGCGGTAAACCCTTCCTGGGCATCTGCCTGGGAGAACAGCTGCTCTTTGAAGGCAGCGAAGAAGCACCGGGGGTGAAGGGCCTGGGATACTTCAAGGGCCAGGTGAAAAAAATCGTCACCGACTATAAGATCCCCCACATGGGGTGGAACCGGATCACCACTGTGAATCCCTCTCCTTTGCTGAAGGAGGCGGACGGGAAGTATGTGTACTTCGTCCACAGCTTCCATGCGGTGCCGGAAGATCCTTCCATCATTACTTCTGTCTGCGATTATGGAACCCAGATTACGGCCAGTGTGGGCCAGGGCAGCGTCCAGGGCTTCCAGTTCCATCCGGAAAAGTCCTCTTTCGCCGGCCTGGCCATGCTGAAAGCCTTCAAGGAGTGGAAACTATGAACATCTATCCTGCCATCGACCTGCGGGGAGGCAACTGCGTCCGGCTGGTGAAGGGCGATTTTTCCAGAGAAACAGTATACAGCACCGATCCCGGTGCCATGGCGAAAAAATGGGCCGATGAGGGGGCCAGCTGCATCCATGTGGTGGATCTGGACGGGGCGGTTGCCGGGGAAAGCCGGAACCTGCTGTCCATCGACGCCATCCTGAAACAGGGGAACATCCCCATTGAAGTGGGGGGCGGCATCCGGAACCTGGAACACATCGCCCGTCTGCTGGACCGGGGGGTCCATCAGGTGATCCTGGGGTCCGCGGCGGTGAAGAATCCGGAACTGGTGAAGGAAGCCTGTGACAAGTATCCCGGCCGGATCGTGGTGGGCATCGACGCCAAGAACGGGCCCGGCCGGAGCGTGGTGGGCATCGACGCAAAGAACGGGGACGTGGCAGTGGAAGGCTGGGAAGCCAGCGGCCACATCCAGGCGGAAGAACTGGCCCGGAAAATGGCGGAAGCAGGCGTCCGGCGGATCATCTTTACGGACATTGCCCGGGACGGCATGCTCAGCGGGGTGAACGTGGAAGCCACGGTGAACGTGGCCCGGGCTTCCGGTCTTGCGGTCACCGCCAGCGGCGGGGTGGCCAGCCTGGAAGATTTGAAAATTTTGAAAAAAAGAGAAACAGACGGCATCGAAGGGTGTATTATAGGTAAGGCGCTGTATACCGGCGCCATTGACCTTCGCCAGGCTGTCAGGATTGCGAAGGAGGCGTGAGCCATGCTGGCAAAACGGATCATTCCCTGTCTGGACGTAAAAGACGGACGGGTAGTAAAGGGGACCAATTTCGTCAGCCTCCGGGATGCCGGAGACCCGGTGGAACTGGCTTCCCTTTATGAAAAGGAACAGGCCGATGAGCTGGTGTTCCTGGATATCACCGCTTCTCTGGAAAAGCGCAAGTCCATGGTGGACACCATCGAACGGACCGCCCGGGAAGTGTTCATGCCCCTGACTGTAGGGGGCGGCATTTCCTCCCTTGAGGACATGCGGGCGGTGCTCCTGGCCGGGGCGGACAAAACCAGCCTGAACACCGCGGCGGTCAAGGATCCCACCCTGATCACCCGGGGCGCGGAAGCTTTCGGGAACCAGTGTGTGGTATTGGCCGTGGATGCCAAACGCCGGGGAGAAGA
Source organism: Acidaminococcus sp. CAG:542 (assembly GCF_000437815.1). Lineage (NCBI taxonomy): Bacteria > Bacillati > Bacillota > Negativicutes > Acidaminococcales > Acidaminococcaceae > Acidaminococcus > Acidaminococcus sp. CAG:542. The sequence continues at coordinate 5,681 of NZ_FR902086.1, read as the reverse complement.
TTCCTGGGAAGTGTACATCAACGGGGGGCACACCCCCACCGGGCTGGATGCCCTGGAATGGGTGAAAAAGGCCGTATCCCTGGGGGCGGGGGAAATCCTCCTGACCAGTATGGATGCGGACGGCACCAAGGACGGGTTCGACATTCCTCTGACCCGGAAAGTGGCGGAAGCCGTTCCCGTACCGGTGATTGCCTCCGGAGGCGCGGGCTCCCTGGAAGACTTCTACGAAGTCCTTACCGCCGGAAAAGCTGACGCGGCTCTGGCCGCTTCCGTATTCCATTACAGGAAATTCACAATCCGCCAGGTGAAGGAATACTTGCGGAGCAAAGGAGTGGACGTACGGTTATGAAAATCGATATCAGCAAGCTGAAGTTTGACGACAGGGGCCTGATCCCTGCCATTGTCCAGGATGTGAAGACGGACAAGGTGCTGATGCTGGCTTACATGAACGGCACCAGCCTGGCCCGTACGGTGGAAACCGGCTATACCTGGTTCTGGAGCCGGAGCCGCCAGGAACTGTGGAACAAGGGAGCCACCAGCGGCCACACCCAGAAGGTGTACAGCATCACCTACGACTGCGACGGGGATGCCCTGCTGGTGAAAGTGGAACAGAAAGGGGCTGCCTGCCACACCGGGAACTATTCCTGCTTCTTCAACCCGCTGTGGAACAGTGCTTCCGGAGAAAGCCTGCCTGTGGCGGACAACCGGCTGCCCCAGGTGATCAACGAACTGTACAAACAGATCGTCTGCTATCAGGAAAAACAGAAAGAGACCCGGAAGCTGCTGCCATCTCCCAGCCAGGACAAGCTGCTGACGGAAATGGGCGCCAATACCACCCGGACCATCCTGGCTTCCAAAAACAGCGATGCGGACCAGGTTGTTTACGAGATGGGGGATTTATGGTATCATTGCTTAGTGCTGTTGGCTTACCATAACATCACCCCCGGCGAAATGCTGGTGGAAATGGCAGGCCGGAAAGTGGAAGAAGAAAAATAAGCAGCAAATACCTGTAACAACCTGGAGGGCTCTGATGGCTAGAATGTTTGGAACGGACGGCGTCCGCGGCGTCGCCAATGGTCCTGTACTCAATGTGGAACTGGCATACAAGCTGGGCCGCGCGGCGGCTCTGTATTTTGGACGGGAAGTGAAGACTCCCAAGATCTTGATCGGGCGGGATACCCGTCTTTCCGGCACCATGCTGGAAAGCGCCCTGGCCGCCGGCATCTGCTCTGCCGGGGGCAACGCCCATCTTCTGGGAGTGATCCCCACACCGGCGGTTTCCTATCTGACGGAAAAGCTGGAAGCCAATGCTGGGGTGGTGATTTCCGCCTCCCACAATCCTTTTGAAGACAACGGGATCAAGTTCTTTGCCCGGACCGGCTACAAACTGCCGGATGCGGTGGAGGACGAAATCGAAGCCATCGTGAACCAGCCGGTGGATTATACCAACACGGTGACCGGGTCCAACCTGGGCCGGGTGATCCAGGAACCGGACATGGGCATGGTGTATGTAAAGCACATTGTGGACAGCGCCGACGTGAAGCTGAATGGGCTGAAAGTGGTCATGGACTGTGCCAACGGGGCCAACAGTGAAATCGCCCCGGCCATCCTCCGGACCCTGGGGGCCCATGTGATCCCCATTTTCCATGAACCCAACGGGATCAACATCAACAACGGCTGCGGCTCCACCCACCTGGAAGCACTCCAGGCCAAGGTGAAGGAAGTGGGAGCCGACTGCGGCCTGGCCAACGACGGGGATGCGGACCGTCTGCTGGCTGTGGACGAAAACGGGGACGTGCTGGACGGAGACCAGATCATGCTGATCTGTGCCCTGGACCTGATGAAGGCCGGCAAGCTGAAGGACAATGTGCTGGTGACCACGGTGATGAGCAACGTGGGGCTGGCCAAAGCCATGAAGGAACATGGTGGCTCCACGGTGAAGACTGCCGTAGGGGACCGGTATGTGCTGGAAGAAATGCTGAAACACGACTACAAACTGGGCGGCGAACAGTCCGGCCACATCATTTTCGGAGACCTGGTGCGCACCGGGGACGGGATGATGACCGGGGTGAAGCTTTTGAGCAGCCTGGTCCGCCACAACCAGACCCTGTCCCAGCTGGGGGCACTGATGGTGAAGTATCCCCAGACCCTGCTGAACGTGCGGGTGAAGGACAAGAACGGCTGGCAGGAAAACCAGGCCATTGCCGATGTGGTCCGGAAATATACGGAAGAACTGGGGGACGACGGCCAGGTACTGGTCCGTGCCAGCGGCACCGAACCCCTGATCCGGATCATGGCCCAGGGCCCCAACCAGGTGGAACTGGACAGCATCACCGAAGCCATTGCAGAAGTGGTGCGGAAAGAATTGGCATAAGGAAAAAGACGCTGCTGAGGCAGCGCCTTTTTTTGTCAGCTGACTGCTGACGGGGGTGCTGCGCAGGCAGCACCCCCTTTCCTGTTGACCCCATGGCAAAAACATAGTATCATAAAGTATCTGTGGAAACATGCTCTCCGGGGATACCGGACTGGAGGGCCGCCTGTTTTTGAGGGGGAACGGGCAAGGGGATTTCTGCAAATCTGGAGCGCAGGTGCCGGGCTTTGCCCGGCCGACGAGGAAGAGGTTCATCGATCAGTCAGCGGATGCCTCTCGGTAAGCTGCACACCGTAAGCTGTCCTACAAATCCCTCCGGCAACGGAGGCATACAGAAGGGGCGGCGGCAGACGGTAACTACCATATGCAGGAGGGCACAACAACATGTGCGGAATCGTAGGATATATTGGACGTCATCAGGCTACTCCCTTTCTCATGGAAGGGCTGAGCAAGCTGGAATACAGAGGATATGACTCTGCAGGCATTGCCGTTTACAACGACGGGAAAATCGACGTGGAAAAATGCGTGGGCCGTCTGGACGCTCTGCGCCAGAAAATCGTGGGCCACGAACCGGTGGGCACCCTGGGCATCGGCCACACCCGGTGGGCCACCCATGGGAAACCCAGCGACATCAACGCCCATCCCCATGCGGACGAAAGCGGCCAGTTCGCCGTGGTCCACAACGGGATCATTGAAAACTACATGCCTCTGAAGCAGGCTCTGCTGAAAAAAGGCCATCATTTCCGCTCTGATACGGATACGGAAGTGGTGCCGCATCTGATGGCAGATCTGTGGGACGGGGATTTTGAAAGCACCGTCCGGAAAGTGCTCCACACCATCAAAGGGTCCTATTCCCTGGTGTTCCTTTGCGCCAAGGATCCCAGCAAGCTGATCTGCGCCAAAAAGAACAACCCGCTGGTCATCGGCCTGGGCAAAGGGGAAAACTACATTGCCTCCGATATCCCGGCCATCATCAGCAAGACCCGGGACACCTACATCCTCAGCGATGGGGAAATGGCCGTGGTGGAACCGGACAAAGTGGTGGTAAAGGACCTGGAAGGTCACAAGATCGATAAAAAAGTGTTTCGGGTGAACTGGGATGCGGAAGCGGCAGAAAAAGGCGGCTTCGAACATTTCATGCTGAAGGAAATCTACGAACAGCCCAAAGCCGTCCGGGATACCCTCCGGGGCCGGGTGGACAAAGGCAGCGACAAGGTGGTCTTCAACGAACTGAACTGGACTCCGGAAACCCTGAAGGACATCCGGAAGATCTTCATCGTGGCCTGCGGCACCGCCTACCATGCAGGCATCGTAGGCAAATACTACATTGAAAAAATGGCCCGGATCCCGGTGGAAGTGGACATCGCTTCCGAATTCCGGTACCGGAACCCCATTATCGACGAAAGCTGCCTGTGCATCGTGATCAGCCAGTCCGGGGAAACCAGCGATACCCTGGAAGCCCTGAAGGAAGCCAAACGCCGGGGGGCCAAGACCATGGCCGTCACCAACGTGGTAGGCTCCTCCATCGCCCGGGAAGCGGACCAGGTGGTCTACACCTATGCGGGCCCGGAAATCGCCGTAGCCTCCACCAAGGCCTACACCACCCAGCTGATCGTCATGCTGCTGCTGAGCCTGTACATCTCCAACCTGAAAGGGAAGATCAGCGACGAACGGCTCCATGAACTGATCCAGAGCGTGCTGGAAGTGCCGGAACAGATGCACGACATCCTGGACCATGTGGACCAGATCAAGGTGTACGCCACCAACTATGCCAACCGGGAAGATGCCTTCTTCCTGGGCCGGAGCCTGGACTATGCGGTGGCTCTGGAAGGGGCTCTGAAGTTGAAGGAAATCTCCTACATCCATGCGGAAGCCTATGCGGCAGGGGAACTGAAGCACGGGACCCTGGCCCTTATAACGGAAGGTGTGCCGGTGATTGTCCTGGCCACCCAGTCCAACATCTATGACAAGACCATCAGCAATCTCCAGGAAGTGAAGACCCGGGGTGCCATCGTGATCGGCATCGGCATGGAAGGGGATACGGAACTGGCCAAACACGCCAACAACGTAATCATCATCCCTAAAGCCGACGAAGACCTGGCTCCCATCCTGGCAGTGATCCCGCTCCAGCTGCTGGCCTACTACGCAGCCCTGGCCAGAGGCTGTGACGTGGACAAGCCCCGGAACCTGGCCAAGAGCGTGACGGTGGAATAAATTCATAAGGATAAAATGCTCCCTGCGGGGAGCATTTTTTTATCCGCCTTGCACTTTCCCCCAAAATCAGCTACAATGGACTCATTGCATTATCTATTGACATCTGCTGACATGACAATGAAAGAAAAATCGTGTATAATGTACACAAAATACGAAAGGGGGAACGGAGAGTTCCCCTTTTCCCAAAAGGAGTCCTGATCCATGGAAGACTTGTTCGATGCCATCACCCGCTTGAAAAAGGAACGGAATGCGGTGATCCTGGCTCATGTATACCAACCGGAGGAAATCCAGGAAATCGCTGATTTCTGCGGGGATTCTTTTGCCCTGTCCCAGCAGGCGGCCCAGACCGATGCGGACGTGATCGTGTTCTGCGGGGTCCGGTTCATGGCGGAAACCGCCAACATCCTTTCTCCGGACAAAATCACCCTGCTGCCGGCCATCGATGCCGGGTGCCGGATGTTCGACGATACCCTGGAATCCCGGGTAAAGGCCTTTCTGGCAGAGCATCCGGAATACAAGGTGGTGTCCTATGTGAACACGCCGGCCAGCGTCAAGGCCCTCAGCGAAATCTGCTGCACCTCTTCCAATGCGGTGAAGGTGATCGAAAGCCTGCCGGCGGACCAGCCCATCCTGTTCGTACCGGACCAGAACCTGGCCACCTTTACGGCGGAGAAGACCCATCACACCATCCTGCCCTGGCGGGGAGCCTGTCCCACCCATCACGCCCTTTCGGTGGAAGAAGTGACGGCAGTCAAAAAAGCCCATCCCGGCGCCAAAGTGCTGATGCACCCGGAATGCCGGCCGGAAGTCCGGGCCCTGGCGGATTATGTGGGCAGCACCATGGGGATCATCCATTATGCCCAGCAGAGCCCGGACCAGGAATTCATCATTGCCACGGAATGCGGAGTACTGACCCAGCTGGAATGGAAATGCCCCCACAAGAAGTTTTATATGGCAGGAGGCAACCTGCTGTGCCCCAACATGAAAAAGACCACCCTGGAACTGGTGAAGCGGTCCCTGGAGACCCTGGAACCCAGGATCGTGGTGCCGGAAGAGATCCGGAACAAGGCCCGGAGGGCTCTGGAACGGATGCTGG
>NZ_FR902085.1:0-11228 GCF_000437815.1 Acidaminococcus sp. CAG:542 | reverse complement strand
GGCTTGCCTGCGGTGAGCCCCTGCATCGTTGGTGTTATTGATTTCAACGGAGAAACCGGGGAGAACATGGTACAATAGAAACAAAAACAACAGGGGATGAAAATATGGGAAGAATGCTGATCGGCCTGGGGCTGCTGCTGGTGGTTGCCGGCCTTGTCATGGAATTCGGGTCCAATCTGTTCCCCCTGGGCCATCTGCCCGGGGATATTCATATTACCGGCAGGCACGGGAGTTTCTATTTCCCGGTGGTCACCTGCATTGTGGTCAGTGTGGTGCTGAATGTGCTGCTGAGGTTGTTTCATTGAAACGGGAGTGTTGTACAGAATGTGCAACACTCCCTTTTCATATATTTTCTCTTATTTTTTCCCTGGTCCAAGTGTCCACTGCCTGTTTCAGTTCCTTCAGCCAGGAGGAGAACTGGACGGCTTTTTCCGGGTAGGTGAACTGGAGGTCATATTCCAGGGGCAGCCAGGTGTCCCGGTCTGATTCGTTGTGGCTGATCACCGCTTCCAGTTTGTCCAGGGCCTTGTACAGTTTGGCTTCCTGGGTTTCCTGGGCTTCCATTTCCTCCAAGAGGGCCTGCCATTCCTGCCGGTTTCCTTCCGGAAAGGCGGCCAGCCATCTGTCCCAGCAGTCCTGTTCTGCCGCCCGGTCCCGGTCCCCTTTGGCAAAGGTGGGGATGTCCCCGGTAAAGGCTTCCCCCAGGTCGTGGATCAGGCACATCCGGATCACCCGGTCCAGATCCAGCTCCCGGAATTCCGGCTCATGGGACAGCAGGAGGGCCATGAGAGCCATCCGCCAGGAATGGTCCGCCACGCTTTCCTGCCGGCCGGGAGCCGTCCAGCAGTGGCGGGTGGCGGTTTTCAGCCGGCCGGCCCGGGTGAGGATCGCAAGAAACGTTTCAGGGGACATGGAGAACCATCCTTTCTTGGTGCAGAGATGGAACCATTATAGAGCGGAACGGGTAGCAGGGTCAAATGGAAAAGGGGGTGCTGCACGTTCTGTGCAGCACCCCCTTTTTCTCAAGGCACCAGGGTCGGTGCGGCGTAGACTCTGGCCAGGAGTTCCTGGTTCAGGGCGTAGAGCCCTTTGGGGTCGCTGCCGAAAAGTTCGAATTTCTTGATCAGGTCGCTGACGTTCTTTTCTTCTTCTCCCTGTTCCTTCACGAACCAGTCGAAGAACTGCATGGTCCGGTAATCCTTGGCTTTGTCGGCGGCTGCGTAGATCTTGTTGATGCAGCCGGTGATGAACTGTTCGTGTTTCAGGGCGGCTTTCAGGGCGTCGTCCAGTTTCTTGTAGGTCATGTCCGGTTTGTCGATGGTGCCGAAGACCACCGGGGCGTCGTTGTTCTGCAGGTAGGTCCGCATGAGCATGGCATGGTCCCGTTCTTCCTGGGCCTGGATGTCGAACCAGTGGGCGAAGCCGTCCAGCCCCTTTTCCTGATAATAGTTGGCAAAATCCAGATACAGATAGGCAGAATAAAATTCCTTGGTGACCTGTTCGTTGATCAGGTCTCTGACTTTGTTGTCCAACATGGATAAAACCTCCCTTTCATTGCCTTCCATTATAGCAGGTTTGGATGGGGGCGGCGAAAAAACTTGACAGGGTTTCCCGGGTTGGGTATGCTAACCTTGTATGAACAAAGGAGGAAATCCCATGCATTTTGAATACTGTCCCACCTGCGGCTCCCGTCTCCAGCCCAAACCGGCCGGGGATGAAGGACTGGTCCCTTTCTGTCCGGTCTGCCAGCGGTACTGGTTCGATTTTTTCTACAGCTGCATCATCATCCTGCTCTGCAATGAATACGACGAAGTGGTCCTGTGCAAACAGCCCCACCTGTCCCAGAAATATGAAAGCATCACCTCCGGCTTCATTATGCCGGGAGAAACGGCGGAAGAGACCGCCCACCGGGAAGTGAAGGAGGAACTGGGGCTGACCCTGGAAAAAATGATTCCGGAAGGGACCTACTGGTTCAGCAAGGGCCAGATGCTCATGCACGGGTATCTGGGCTTTGTCCGGAAACAGCCCTTCCACCTGTCCCAGGAAGTCACCTCCGCCCACTGGGTGCCCATCCTGGACCTGCCTCAAACCGCCTATCCGGAAACCCCGGAAAATGTCATCTATCCGCTGTGGCGGAAGCTGCTGGCCCTGAAAGGAATGGCGGAACCGGGACTGGAACGGCCATAACCGAATATTAAAAGTAAAATTATAATCAAAGTTCGAAACAACATAAAATATGTATACAGTATTTTCATAGCGAAAACATGGATTTTCCATAGAAATTTGCTTATAATGAAACTATACTTTTTCCCATAAGTATTGTGTCATGCTCTCTTTATTGTACTGGAAAAAGCGAATTTCTAGGAAAGGATGTTGTTACTATGAATGGGACCCAGGAAAAGACGAAGAAAAGCCTTATGGACCGTTTCCTGAACGTCATCGAACGGGCCGGCAACAAACTGCCGGATCCGGTGTCTCTGTTTGTACTGCTGGCCATTGTGGTCATTGTGCTGTCTGCCGTATTGGGGGCGGCAGGGGTATCGGCCACCCATCCCGGCACTGGGAAGGTCATCAAGATCGTGAACCTGCTGTCGGTGGACGGCTTCCGGATGATTTGGAGTAAGGCGGTTTCCAACTTTGCCAACTTCGCTCCGCTGGCCATGGTGCTGGTGTGTGTCATCGGCTCCGGGGTGGCTGAGAAAAGCGGCTTCCTGGCGGCTTTCATGCAGAAAATGCTGGGGGATGCGGCACCGGCTGTGGTCACCTTTGTGATCATCTTCATCGGCATCAACGGCAACGTGGCCGGGGATGCGGCCTTTGTGGTGCTGCCTCCGGTGGCCGGGGTGATCTTCCTGAGCATGGGCCGGCATCCGCTGTTGGGGGTGTTCTGCGGGTTCGCCAGTGTGGCGGCCGGGTTCTGCGCCAATGTAATGCTGGGGATGAGTGATTCCCTGGCCTACGGGTTTACGGAAGCGGCGGCCAAGATGATCGACCCGTCCTACCAGCAGTCCCCTGCCATCAACTATTATTTCCTGTTTGTTTCCTGCTTCCTGCTGGCCCTGGTGGGGACCTTCGTCACGGAAAAGATCATGGCCCCCCGGTTTGCCGGCACGGATCTGACCCAGTATGAACTGGATGAATCCATTGCGGAAATGACGGACCGGAAAAAGAAGGCCGTGAACAAGGCCCTGTTGGCCGGGCTCATTACCCTTGTTGTGATCGGGCTCATGTGCGTGGGAGCGGATCCTCTCCTGGGTGATCCCAAGACCCATTCCATCATGAACCCCAAATCTCCCTTTATGACCGGCATCATCCTGATGGTGACCCTGGTGCTGTTTGTGCCCGGGGTGGTCTACGGGTTTGCTTCCGGCAAGTACAAAAACGACAAGGACATGTGGGCGGATATTTCCCAGGCTTTCAAGGACATTTCCTCCTACATTGTGCTGTGCTTCTTCTGTGCCCAGTTCACCAGCTACTTTGCCTGGTCCAACATCGGTGTGGTGCTGGCCATCAAAGGGGCAGAAGGACTGAAGGCGGCCAATATCACCGGCCTGCCCCTGATCTACGGGCTGATCGTGGTTTCCTGCATCATCAACATGTTCATCGGTTCCGCTTCCGCCAAATGGGCCATCCTGGCGCCGGTGATGGTGCCCATGATGATGCTCATGGGGTACGACCCGGCCCTGACCCAGGTGGCCTACCGGATCGGGGATTCCCTGACCAACCCTCTGTCCCCGCTGTTCTCCTATTTCCCGCTGATTTTGGGGTTTGCCCGGAAGTATGAAAAGGACATCGGCATGGGGACCATCATTGCCAACATGATTCCTTATTCCTTTGCATTCGCCATTGCCTGGGGCCTGCTTCTGGCAGCCTGGGTGCTGTTCAACCTGCCCCTGGGCCCTGGCGGGGGGATTTATCTGTAAAGGCGGTCAATGGTCAATTGTCAATGGCTGATGGAGGGAACCTGCCACGGCAGGTTCCTGGAAAGGAAACGCAGCCGTTGCGGATATACGCCCGGGCCTCTGGTCCTTGCCTGGAGCACAAGAGCGCAAGCCCAATGTGCCATATATCTGCCTTAGCAAGGACGGGGGACCATTGCCCTTGAAAAGGGCGGATATACGCCCGGGCCTCTGGTCCTTGCCTGGAGCACAAGAGCGCAAGCCCAATGTGCCATATATCTGCCTTAGCAAGGACGGGGGACCATTGCCCTTGAAAAGGGCGGATATACGCCCGGGCCTCTGGCTCTTGCCTGGAGCACAGGAGCGCAAGCCCAACGTGCCATGTATCCGCCCTTTGCAAGGGCGGGGGACCGTTGCGCTTGCGCAATGGTGGTGGGTTAGCCGCGGCCGCGGCGTCTTTGTTTAGAAGAACCCACATCTGCGGGTTCTTGCCATCGGCCGTTGACCGTTTACAGCTGACCGCTGACAAGGGTCTGCTGCTTTCTGCAGCAGACCCTCTTGTGGAAAGGACAAACGCTTATGGGTTTACTGAAAGATACGGAAAAGGAAATCGACTTTACCATTACGGTCCATGGGGTTTCGGCCCATGGATCCACGCCCCATCTGGGGAAGGATGCCATTGTGGCGGCTTCAGCGGTGATCCAGGCGGCCCAGACCCTGGTGAGCCGGGTGAACAATCCCCTGCGGCCTCTGGTCCTGGGTTTTGAAAGCGTCAAGGCCGGGAAACAGTTCAACATCGTCTGCGACAAGGTGCAGCTGACCGGCTGCCTCCGGGCCTATGACGACGAACTGCTCATGGACATGGTGGACAAACTGAAGAACCTGGTCCGGCGCACGGCAGAAACCTTTGACTGCCGCAGCGAACTGACTCTGCTGCCGGAAGGAGGCGCCTGCTGATGGATGTGAAAGCCTTGGCGGCCGGCGAAAAAGACTATATCCTGGCACAACGGCACTGGCTCCATGCCCATCCGGAACTGGGCCGGGAAGAAAAGGAAACCACCGCCCACATTGCCGCGGAACTGGAAAAAATGGGGATCCCGGTCCAGACCTTCCCGGATATCACCGGGTGCATCGGCACCATCCAGGGAGCCAAAGGCCCGGGGAAGACCCTGATGCTCCGGGCGGATATCGACGCCTTGCCCATCCAGGAAGCGGACCTGACCAAACCCTATGCCTCCCAGCATCCCGGGGTCATGCACGCCTGTGGCCACGACTGCCATACGGCCATGCTCCTGGGAGCAGCAAAAATCCTCAGCGCCCATCGGGATGCTTTTCCGGGCCAGGTGAAGCTGCTGTTCCAGATGGGGGAAGAAATCGGTACCGAATCCCGCCATTACGTGGAGAAAGGCTGTCTGGATCAGGTGGATGCCATTTTCGGCATGCACATCTGGGCCTTGCTGGACGCCGGTACCGCCAATCTGGAAGACGGGGAGCGGATGGCCTGCAGCGACCGGTTCACCATTACTCTTACCGGGAAACCGGCCCCTTCTGACGCCCCGGAACAGGGGGCGGATCCCCTGGCAGCGTCTGCCTCCGTAGTCATGGGGCTCCAGCAGCTGGTGAGCCGGCAGAACGACCCGGAAAACACCTTTGTGCTTACGGTGGGTATGATGAACAGCGAGGGGGAGAAGGGCCAGCTGGCCCGTTCTGTCCAGCTGGTGGGTACCACCCGGACCTTCAACAAAGAATTCCGGAAGACCCTGCCCCAGAAAATCGAAAAAGTGGCCCGGGCCTTTGGAGAAGGGCTGGGCTGCCAGGTGGACTGCACCTATTTCTTCGGTCCTGCCCCTCTCATCAACGAGCACAAAGACCTGAACGATTGCGGCCGGAAAGCCGTGGCCCGGATCATGGGAGAAAAAGCCCTGGTGCCCATGGAAAAACAGATGGGTGCGGAAGATTTTTCCGTGTTCATGGAAAAAGTACCCGGCGTGTTTATGTTCCTGGGAGCCCGGAACAAAGAAAAAGGCATCTGCTGCGTCCATCATCATCCCGCCTTCGAAGTGGACGAAGACGTGCTGCCTAACGGGACGGGGATAGAGGTCCAGTTTGCGCTGGAGTATTTGAATGGGTGAAAAAAGGGGCTGTTGCCGGCGCAACAACCCCGTCAGCAGTCCGCTGACAGAAAAGGGGGTATTGCACGCAATGTGCAACACCCCCTTATTCGTGGTATAATATACTTTCCTAAAGTGGTTTAACGGCACAAATACAGGCAAGGAGGGTTCCATGAACAGATTAGATCCCATTGGCGTCATTGATTCCGGGGTGGGCGGATTGACCGTCCTGAAATGGCTCCAGCAGAAAATGCCCCATGAACGGTTCATTTTTATCGGGGATACCGCCCGGACTCCCTATGGGAACCGGCCCCGGGAAGAAATCCAGCAGTTCGTCAGCGAAATGACCGCCTGGCTGAACCGGCGGAACATCAAACAGCTGGTGGTGGCCTGCAACACCATTACGGTGCTGGGCACCGAGGTAATCAAAAACGGGTACGATTTTTCCGTGATCGGCATGAAAAAAGGCGCCCATATGGTGGAAGGGGTCACGAAGAACAAACGGGTGGGCTTTCTGGCCACCGATTTCACTGTGGCTTCCGGGGCCCATAAAAAGGAAATCCAGGAAATGGATCCAGAAATCCAGGTGTTCGGCCAGGGGTGCCCCAAATTCGTTCCCCTGATCGAAGGAGAGAAATTCGGCAGCCCGGAACTGGCGGCAGCCATCAAGGAATATACGGACAAGCTGAAAGAACATAAGGTGGATACGGTGATGCTGTCCTGCACCCATTATCCCTTTGTGGAAAAGGAAATCCGGGAAGCCTTTGGACCCGGGGTCACCATCCTGGATCCGGCGGAACGGACGGTCCAGGCAGCCATGGAAGACCTGAAAGCCCGCCATCTGGACCGGGAAGTGGGCCTGGGCCGGGCAGAAGTATGTTTTACCGCCGACCTGGAAAGAGGCAAGCGCCTGGCAGCCCGGATGCTGGATATGAACCAGTGTGATTTCCGACTGATCCAGTTGTAAAAGCGGTCAATGGTCAATGACTGTTGCCTGTGCAACAGCCTCTTGAACAATCCCCGGGGATATGATATAATTTCCCTGTTCAATGCTACTGTAGCTCAGCTGGTAGAGCATCTCATTCGTAATGAGAGGGTCGTAGGTTCGAATCCTATCAGTAGCTCCAGACGCCAGACCGGCCCGTCACTTTGGTGGCGGGCTTTTTTTGTGTTTGACATCTTTTTCTCTTTTCGTCATAATTACAATTAATGAATTCCGGAGGTGATCCTGCTATGGCTGATGCGCTTGCCACGTTGCTTCTATTCTGTTTTTCGCTGTTGCCCTCCGCTTATCTCCGCTACTACCCTTTCCGGTCCATTGTCCGGCCCCATACCCGCCATGTACTCCTTTGCGGTCATCTTTCCATTTTCCTCTTTGAATTTGTCCTGCTGGGAGCTTTGGTCAGTCGGGGGTCCCTGAAAATGGAAAGCGGCATGTTCCAGTTCCTGTACCTGTTCTGCTATCTGCCCCATTTGCTGCTCCTGGTGTTCACCATCCGGCCGTTCTGGTTCCGGCATCTGTTTGTGCTGGGGCTCCAGGCCATCTATATGATCTTTGTTCATATCCTGTCCCTGGAAGCCTTCAAGCTGTTCCTGCCCGATTCCTGGCACATTGGCCGGGTACTGCCTTATTTCATCATCTATCTGGTCCTGTTCCTTCTGGGGATGCCCCTGGCCCTGAAAATCATCGGGCGGCTGTTCACCCCGGAACAGCTCACGTCTCCCCGGTCCGCCTTCTGGCCTTACCTGGGGCCTGTGCCTCTGCTGCTGTGCTACTACCATGCCAACCAGGGGTATTTCATCCTGAACCCCCGGGATCTGTTCCAGCCGGGACTCCAGATCTATACCCTGATCACCCTGGGGATGCTGGTGCTGGTGGCTTTGTTCCTGGTCCTGACCATCCGGGGCGAGCTGGAGCAGGTGCAGAAAATGTTCCATCTGAAGGAACAGAATCTCCAGCTCCAGGGACGGCTCAATGACTTCAACAGTTACGCCGTTTCCCTGCGGAAAGAGCAGCAGGAACTGGCCATCATCCGGCACGACAGCCGGCATCAGCTGCGGATGCTGGCGGAACTGGCGGAAAACGGGGAATTTGAAGAAGCGGAAAAATACCTGCTGAAGCTGCGGAAAGAGGTGGCGGACAAGTGACTCCCATCCTGGAAACCACGGCCGTGTCCCTGGTCTACATCCTGGTGCTCCAGCCCTTCTATCTGCTGGAGATTCTGCCCTTCTGGGGATTTCTGGAGGAAGAAAAGAAAAAGCCTTTCTGCCGGGCCTGGGTGGTCCTGGCGGTGGCGGAAACGGCCCTGACAGTGGGGCTGGTCCGGTCCGGACTGTTCCCTTCTGTCTCTGCAGCCTACTGGGCCATAGGGTACCTTATATGGATCCCCCAGTTCCTGCTGTGCTTCTGGGTCACCCGGAAGTACTGGGTGGGCCATCTGTTCATCCTTTCCTTCCGGATCCTGTTTTCCAGCTGCTTTTATACCTTCCTCCGTCACTTTTTCCTGTATTTCTGGCCGGCAAGTGACTTTGCTTCCATGTATTTCTGGCAGATCCTGTTCTATGGGGGAGAATGCCTGATTGCCTTCCCCGTCCTCCTCCGGTTCTTTACCCGCACCTTCAGCCATTTCCAGGAAGCGGCCACCCGCCGGTTCTGGCGGAGCACCACCATCATCCCCATGCTGCTGGCGGTGGATACTCTGTATGTGAGTGTGTATGATTCCCAGGAACGGTATTTCGATCTGATGGGTGCCCGGATCCTGCTGATGATTGTAGTACTCCTAATGATGTCTGCCATCCGCCGGGGCCAGCAGGAAGTGTATGATGAGATCAGCGCCTACGAGGAAAAGCACCGGCTCCAGCAGCAGGTGGTGTCCGCGGCCAACTATGTAAAGATGTCAAAAGAATCCCGGCAGCGGCTGGAAGCCATCTACCGGGAAAAACGGGACCATATCGACCAGCTGCTGGATCTGGTCCGGCAAAAGGACCGGGTGGGGGTGCTCACCTATATTGAAGAACTGGGAGAAGAATTCAACAGCACCAAGCTGCCCCAGTACTGCCAGAATCCCCTGATCAATGCGGCCCTTACGGTGTATCTGTCCCGGGCCCGGGAAGAAGGGATTCCCATCACCGTGTCCGTGGACCTGCCCCAGAATCTGAACTGCAGCGGGGATCTGTCCATTGTGCTGTCCAACCTGGTGGAAAACGCCCTGATCGCCAGCAGGAAGCAGCCGGAAGACCGGCGGAACATTACCGTACTGGCCCGGCGTCAGGGGGACATGCTGAACATTTTGGTGAAGAACCTGTTCGATGCCCCGGTGGCCCTGGACGAAGAGGGCCTGCCGGTGACCAAAGTAAAAGGCCACGGCATCGGCATGAAATCCCTGGCCCGGTTCCGGGACAAATACGGAGCCAGTGTCCTCTGTCAACAAAAAGAAGGCTGGTTCCTCACCTATCTCCAGGTGGATATGGGAGCGAAGGGAGTGGGGGATTAGGGGGCTGCGACTCAAAGCCCGCGACCCGCGACCAAAGGGGCTGTGAAGAAATGAGAATCTCATTTCTTCACAGCCCCTTTTTTACTTCGTCCCAAACATATACTGGAAATACTGCTCCTGGAACTCCCGGTACTTCCGCTTTCCCAGGGGAATCTGATGGCCCTGGATCTCTACGTAATCGGTTTTGATCAGGTGGATGGCGCCCAGGTTCACCAGATAGCCTTTGTTGGGGGATACGAACTGACCAGGGGCGATTTTGTCCAGGTCCGCCTTCATGTCCTGGCCGGATTTCCGGGTTTCCAGGGTACTGCCGTCAGCCAGGTATATCTCCAGCACATGGCCGTGGCTTTCCAGGAACAGGATCTGGGCGATTTCTTCCACCCGGACGCCTCCGCCCACCAGCCGGAAGATCACCTTGGCGCTGTTCCGCTGGCGGATGTAGGCAATGGCACGGTCCATGGCCTTGGCGAACTGGGCCTGGGTAAAGGGCTTCAGGAGATAATCCGTGGCTTTCACCTCAAAAGCTTCCACGGCAAATTCGTCGCTGGTGGTGAGAAAAATGATTTCCGCCCGGCTGTGGTGGTCCCGGAGCTCCCGGGCCACATCGGTGCCCAAAATCCCGGGCATGCACACATCCAACAGCACAATATCGAACAGGGCCCCCTTGTCCACCGCTTCCACAAAGGCAAAAGCGTTTTCAAAGGTCTGGCAGCTCATATTTTCTTTGCGGTTCTGGAAGTATTTCTCTGCAGCTTCCCGGATCTTCTGGATCTGGTCCTGCTGATCATCACAAATGGCAATATGCAGCATGCTGTTCACTTCCTTTCCATGGGTCTGTACCAATTTACTCACTCCTATTATACCCAGTCCGGACAGTCTTGGAAAATCTCCGCCCTGAAAGGGCGGTTTTTTTGCATGAAAAGGAGATTAAAATGTCTTTGAATCAAGAACAAAGAAAAAGAAAAGTCAGAAAAATATTTTCAGGACAAAAAATGACCCTTTCGTGATTTTCGAAAAAAAAGTTTTGAAATCCATGATATGCTTTAGCAGAACAAAGAGAAAGAAGTTCCGGACGCGGGGCTTCCTTCCCAAAGTAAAACACTGGATTCCTGTATAAAATTCCAAAGAACTCAAATGAGAACGATTTAAGAAAACTGAAGAGTGAAGCAAATCGTATTGTATATACGGACGAACGTTCTTATACAAAAGTATACTCCGGAAATTCAAAAGAGTATACCAAGGGATAATTGGAAATTTCAGGGATTTTGGTAAACTGAAGGTAACGGGGAGACCAAAGCGCGCATGGGAAACCCACCAAAAGATGCATGAAAATGAAAAAACAGGAGAGTTCAAGAAAAGGGGTGTGGCTTTATGAACAGGATTTATAAAGTGATCTGGAACAAAACACGGGGCATGTACATGGTGGTTTCCGAACTGGCCAAAGGCCAGTCCAAAGACGGACGCCGTGCCGTGGGACGGAAGAAAGTGGCACAGACCGCTGCGGCTCTGGCCGTATTTTTCAGCATTGTCTCTGCAGGAGGGACGTCTTTTGCGGCGGATGGCACCACGAAGGTTGAATCGTCGACTTCCAAGACGGCGGTAGAAGTCTATACCAAGGATGGCACGGATGCGCAGATTGAAGCAGCCAGAAAATACACGTATCGCAAAGCGGCTGAACTGGATACCCGCATCACCAATGTGAAGGAATATCTGGAACAACAGAC
>NZ_FR902084.1:11290-15607 GCF_000437815.1 Acidaminococcus sp. CAG:542 | reverse complement strand
CGCAGGCTGCGTTTCCATTCCTGAAAATCTGACTGCAAATTGATTCTTCGGCCGCTGACCGTTGACAGCTGACGGGACCTGCGGTCTCTGCAGCAGCCCCCTCACACCTGGGCCAGCAGCACCGCCACGAACACCAGCACGCAGCCGGCGATTTCCCGTCCTGTCATCACTTCTCCCAGGAACAGCCAGCCGGAGAGCACGGCGAACACGGATTCCAGGCTCATGATCAGGGTGGCGGTGGTGGGTTCCGTGTATTTCTGGCCGATGATCTGCAGGGTATAGGCCACCCCGCTGGAGAGCCCCGCCGTATAGAAAAGGGGCCACCGGGCCGCCCACAGGGCACTGGCCAATCCCCCTGCCGGCACACTTTCCCACATCCCGGCCCCCAGGGCGGACAAAAGACAGGTCATGGCGAACTGGAGCCAGGCCACCCGCACCCCGCTGGCTCCCTTCCGGAGGAAATGGTCTACAAAAAGGATGTGGAGGGCGAAGAACACCGCACAGCAGAACACCAGGAAATCCCCGAACGAAACGGTGAAATCCCCCTTCACGCACAGGAGATAGAATCCCACCAGAGCCATGGGTACGCACAGCAGCATGATCTTCCGCACCGTCCGGCCCAGGAAGCGCCCCAGGATGGGCACCAGGATAATGTACAGGGCGGTGATGAACCCGGCCTTCCCGGCGGTGGTCTGGGCGATGCCCACCTGCTGGAGGTTGCTGGCGATTCCCATGATCAGCCCGCAGCAAAGGCCCCCTTTCAGGGTCACTCCATCCGGCTTCAGCCGCTGCCACAGGCTTCCCTGGCGTTTTCCCCCAAAGGCCAGCACCACCGGCACCAGCACCCCGGTGGCCAGAAGATTCCGGGCCGCGTTGAAGGTAAAGGGCCCCACATAATCCATGCCCACGCTCTGGGCCACAAAAGCGCTGCCCCAGATCAGGGCCGTCAGCAGCAGCAGCAGATTTCCTTTCATGCGATCCATAGTATTCCCCTTTTCACACATTGTAAGAATAAGGATACCATAAAAAAGGAGCTGTTGCACGTGCAGCAGCTCCTTTTTTGTTGCTTATTTAATGAACCGGACGTTGGGGATAATTTCCTCGTATACTTCTTCGGCCCGTTTCTTGTAGGTCTTCTTGTTTTCTTCGAACAGGTTGCCGCCTTTGGTGTCAACAGCCACGATCAGGGGCCCCAGTTCTTCCACTTCGCTGGTCCACAGGGTTTCCGGCATCCCCAGGTCTTTCCACTGGGCGTCGATGATCTTCTTGAAATGGACGGCGGATACCACGGCACAGCCGGCCGGGAACACACAGAAGATGGTTTTGTACTTCTGGCAGGCATCCATGGTGTCCTGGCCCATGCCCCCTTTGCCCACGATCAGCTTCACGCCGGTCTGGGGAATGAAATCCTTTTCGAATTTTTCCATCCGCATGGAAGTGGTGGGTCCGATGGAAACCATTTCATAGGCGTTTTCCTGGCCTTCAATGGGACGGACAATGGGGCCTGCGTGGAAAATGGCGCCCCCTTCCAGGTCCACCGGCAGCTTCCGGCCTTCTTCGATGAGCCGGCGGTGAGCCACGTCCCGGCAGGTGGTGATCTTGCCGGTCAGATAGACGATGTCCCCGATTTTCAGGTTCTCGATGTCTTCGGATTTAATGGGTGTATGCAGCACAACTTTGTTAGCCATTATAATTCAGCCCCCTTATGAGAAGTGATGGTGTAATGCAGGTCTTTGTCGAAAATGATGTGGCCCCGGCGGTGGTTCCAGCAGCCGATGTTCACAGCCACCCCGATGGCGGACGGATGCCGGGCGGTGTTTTCGATGTGTACACCCAGTACGGAAGCGCTGCCGGTCATGCCCTGAGGCCCCAGACCGATCTTGTTGATGCCTTCTTCCAGGAGTTTTTCCATTTCCGCAGCTCGGGGGTTGGGATTGTGGGAACCCAGAGGACGCATGAGAGCCTTTTTGGACAGGAGAGCGGCGGTTTCCACAGAGGTGGCCACCCCTACCCCCACCAGGAAGGGCGGGCAGGCGTTGGGTCCATAGGTGTACATCCGCTCCAGGACGAACTTGGTGACCCCTTCATACCCTTCCCCGGGCATCAGCACCATGGCGTGGCCCGGCAGGGTGCAGCCGCCCCCGGCCATGTAGGTGTCGATTTCGCAGGTGTCGGAATCGGGCACGATTTCCCAGAACACGGTGGGAGTCCCTTTCCCCACATTCTTGCCGGTGTTGTATTCATCGAAGGTTTCCACGCTGTTGTGGCGCAGGGGGGTGGCGAAGGTGGCCTGTACAGTGGCTTCCTTCAGCAGCCCTTCCAGTTCCCCGATGAGGGGGAAGTTGGTGCCGCATTTCACGAAATACTGGAGCACGCCGGTATCCTGGCAGGAAGGACGGTTCAGTTCCTTGGCCAGCTTCTGGTTCTTGGCGTAGGTTTCATACAGCAGCTTGGCAATGGGCACCGTTTCCTTTTCGGCCAGTTCCTTCAGTTTGGCAGCCACATCATCGGGCAGCACCTTGGCGGTGTAGCCGACGAACTTGGCCATAATGTCGGTCATTTGTTTGACTTGGGCTTCTTTGGACATTTTCATTTCCTCCTTATACTTGAACACACAGGTTGTTTTCTATTCACATGTTCCCGTACCATCAGGGATAGAAGGGGAACAGGATGGGCAGCAGGACAAGAGAGACGATGTAGCCGATGATCACCATGGGAAGGCCGGCCTTCACATAATCGTTGAAATTGTATCCCCCAGGGGCGAACACCATCATGTTGGCCGGCATCCCGATGGGAGTGGCAAAGGCCAGGGAAGCACCGATGACAGTGGCTACGATCACGGCCTTGGGGTCAGCCCCCATGGCTTCGGAAATGTTCACGCTGATGGGGATCAAAAGGGCCGCCGTGCCGAAGTTGCTCATGAAGTTGGTCATGATGCAGCTGAGCAGTAGGATCACCGTCACCAGCACCAGAGCCCCGATGCAACCGGACAGGTAGAACTTGATGCCGATCTGTTTTTCGAAGATCATGGCGATAATGGTAAGGACCATGACAATCAGGGAAACTTTCTGTTTCCAGGGAGCCACCTGGGAGAAATCCGGAGCCTTGTCATAGATGCTTTCTCCGGCTTTGGCCTGATGGTCCGGCAGGAACTGGTAGCCTACAGTGGCGAAGAACAGGGTGCCGATCAGCAGGATGGGCAGCCCCACATAGCCGTATTCGAAGAAGCTGATATCTTGACCGATGGCTTCCAGGGCGCTTTTCCCCAGCAGGTTACCAGGGGCCCCGATGATGGACAGGTTCCCGCCCATGGCCGCCGCAAAAATCAGAGGCAGCAGCAGCCGGGACCGGGCGAAACCGGATTTGGAGGCGATGCCGATGACCACGGGGATCAGGATGGCCGCCGTACCGGTGTTGGACAAAAAGCCGCTCATGATGCCGGTGACCAGCATCACGGAAACGATCAGCTGCCGTTCGGTTTTGGCAAACCGGGTGACGATGCCCCCTGCCTTGTTGGCCATGCCCGTTTCAAAAAAGGCACCGCCGATGACGAACATGGCCACGAACAGGATCAGGTTGCTGTCCACAAAGCCTGCAAAGGCATCCTTGGGGCTCAGTACCCCGGTAAGGACCAGAACCATCAGGGCGATCATGGACGTAACCGCCAGGGGAAGTTTTTCAGTGACAAACAGGATGATGACCAGTACCAGCAAAGTCAAAGTAATGGCAATGGGTGACATTATGTTTTCTCCTCCTTTGTTCTCCATCAATCCTGCGCGCTTGAATTAATTTTGATATTTGATAATGTATCCATTTCTTGATGATACTATAACCCCATTGGCAGAAAGAGTCAATGGGGTTATGGAATTATCTGATTTTTGACTACAAATTTGGATATAATATCATAAATACAAAATGAGTGCTGTCAAAAACAGCACTCATTGGTCAGCGGCCAAAAAAGGGGCGCTCACGCACCCCCGCCCTTCCCCACCTGTTCCCGGTAGTTGGTAAGGATATTGTCCATACTCCGTTTCATGTGTTCGTCCATGAGCTTTTTGGCTCTTTCCGGATCGTGGGCCCGGAGGGCTTCCATCAGCTGCTCGTGTTCGAAGAAGGAGATCTTGGCGTAATCGGTTTCCGTCACCAGGAAACCCAGGGACAGGCCGTTCCACAGGCTGGCCAGGATCTGGGTCAGTTTGGGATTCCCGGCGGCCTCCCACAGGGCCATATGGAAGCTTTCGTTGTAGTGCTTGTATTCGGCATACCGGTGCTGGGCCAGGCACTCCTGCATCCCGGCGTACACCCGCTCCACTTCCC
>NZ_FR902084.1:3017-11209 GCF_000437815.1 Acidaminococcus sp. CAG:542 | reverse complement strand
CCGCCGCTTCCCGTTCCAGGATCTCCCGGACGGCGAAATGGTCCCGGATGGATTTTTCGTCGATGCCCAGCACCACGGCCCCCTTGTTGGGCCGCAGCTTCACCAGCCCCTGGGTGGCCAGCAGCTGGAGGGCTTCCCGGACCGGGGTGGTGGACACCCCCATGTGCCGGGCGGTCTCTTCCAGGGTCAGGACGCTCCCTTCCGGGATTTCCCGGCGGAGAATAGCCTTCCGGAGATAGGAGGCCACCTGTTCCCGTGCCGGCAGGAGATGAATCTTCCCGATGGTTTCCGGCACCGTTTCCGTCTCCACCCGGTAAGCCGGGGAACCAGCCGCCTTTTCTTCCGGTGCCGGAGCCTCATTTTCCTCAGTCCGGGGCACCTTCCGGTTCTCCAGGATCTCCCGGGCATGGCAAGACACCACCATGTGCCGGTTGCTGAGCCGGGTCACCAGTCCTTCCAGCATCAGGCCCTGGAGGGCCTCCCGGATGGGCATCCGGGACACCCCGTAGGTTTTGGCCAGTTCCACCTGCTTCAGTTCCGTCCCTGGTTCCAGATCACCGGAGGCGATCCGGCTCCGGAGAGACTGGCAGATCAGATCCTGGGTGGATTTCTGCAGGGTCACCATGGCCCTCCCTCCTTTCACCGGTTATTTGTCGTCCATTTTCAGGATGGCCATAAAGGCTTCCTGAGGCAGTTCCACGCTGCCCACCTGCTTCATGCGCTTTTTCCCGGCTTTCTGCTTTTCCAGCAGCTTCCGCTTCCGGGTAATGTCCCCGCCGTAGCATTTGGCCAGCACGTCCTTCCGGAGGGCGCTGACGTTTTCCCGGGCGATGATCTTGCTGCCGATGGCCGCCTGGATGGGGATTTCGAACAGCTGCCGGGGAATCAGCTTCCGGAGCTTTTCCACCAGGGCACGGCCCCAGTACTGGGCCCGGTCCCGATGGACGATGGCGCTGAGAGCATCCACCGGATCCCCGTTCAGGAGGATATCCACCTTCACCATGTCCGAAGGCCGGTAGCCGCTGAGCTCATAGTCCAGGGAAGCATAGCCCCGGGACACGCTTTTCAGCCGGTCGAAATAGTCGAAGATGATTTCCGACAGGGGCAGGGCATAGTGGATCATTACCCGGGTTTCGTCCAGGTAGGTCATGTTCTGGTATTCTCCCCGCTTTTCCTGGGACAGTTCCATCACCGGCCCCACAAAGTCCTTGGGCACGATGATGGTGGCGTTCACGAAAGGTTCCTCCACATGCTCGATCACTGTGGGGTTGGGGAACTGGGAGGGGTTGTCCACCATTTCGATGTCCCCGTTGGTCTTCACCACTTCGTAGATAACGTTGGGGGCGGTGGTGATCAGGCTCAGGCCGTATTCCCGTTCCAGCCGTTCCTTGATCACGTCCATGTGGAGCAGGCCCAGGAACCCGCACCGGAACCCGAAGCCCAGGGCGGAAGAGGTTTCCGGCTCGAAGGTCAGGGAAGCGTCGTTGAGCTGGAGTTTTTCCAGGGCGTCCCGGAGGTTGTCATAGTCGGAGTTCTCGATGGGATACAGGCCGCAGTACACCATGGGGGTAGCCTTCCGGTACCCTGGCAGAGGCTCTTTGGCCGGCCGGTTGTTGTCGGTGATGGTATCCCCCACCCGGGCGTCCTTGACGGTCTTGATGGCTGCCGCCAGGAAACCCACCTGGCCTTCTCCCAGTTCCGGCACGTTGACCATGGCAGGCTTGAACACCCCCACTTCCGTTACGTCATAGACCTTGCCGGTGGCCATGAGACGGATGGACATGCCCTTTTTCAGGCAGCCGTTCACCACCCGCACATACAGCATGACCCCTTTGTAGGCGTCGAACTTGGAATCGAAGATCAAGGCCTGGAGAGGAGATTCCGGGTCCCCTTTGGGGGCCGGCACCCGGTTCACCACCGCTTCCAGCACCTGGTCCACTCCCAGGCCGGTTTTGGCGGAGCACAGGACACAGTCACTTTTGTCGATGCCCAGGATGTCCTCGATTTCCTTTTCCACCCGGGGCACGTCGGCGCTGGGCAGGTCGATTTTGTTGATCACCGGGATGATCTCCAGATCGTGGTCCATGGCCAGGTACACATTGGCCAGGGTCTGGGCCTCGATGCCCTGGGTGGCGTCGATGACCAGGAGCGCCCCCTCACAGGCCGCCAGGGCCCGGGAAACTTCATAGGTAAAGTCCACATGCCCCGGGGTGTCGATCAGGTTCAGGATGTAGTCGTTCCCGTCCTTGGCCTTGTAGTCCAGCTGGACTGCCTGGTCCTTGATGGTGATGCCCCGTTCCCGTTCCAGGCTCATGGAGTCCAGGATCTGGTCCTCCATTTCCCGTTTGGACAGGGTCCCGGTCATTTCAATAAGCCGGTCGGCCAGGGTGGATTTGCCGTGGTCGATATGGGCGATAATGGAAAAATTTCGAATATGATCACGTTTTGCCATGGATTCTCTCACTTTCTGTCAACGCCTGAAAAACAGGCGGAGATGTTTCAATACTTTATTATACCATGTATGGGGAGGCCCTTCCACACGCAACAAAAAAGGCCGGCAACCGAAGTTGTCAGCCTTCCTGCTGTTCAGCCTTATTTTACTGCGTTGACTTTCTTAGCTAAACGGGATTTCTTGCGGGCTGCGGCTTTTTTGTTCACCGTGCCTTTCCGAGCAGCTTTATCTAATAAGCTCGCTGCTACTTTCAAAGTGGCCTGGGCCTCTTCTTTGGATCCTGCAGCAGCAAAAGCTTCAACCTTGCGTGCGGTGCTGCGGATTTCAGCTTTCACCGGGCCATTGGCAGCGCGCCGTTCGGCATCAGTCTTGACACTACGAATGGAAGACTTAATATTCGGCATGTTCTCACCTCCACCAATAAGCTTTACCAAAATATAATATCATGGATGCTCCCTTTGTGCAAGGGATTTTTCCATTTATTTCTCAATCTTTCTGTTCAGCCCTTCCGGCCGACGGATTCTTCCTCCATGGCCAAAAGGCTCTGGGCATTCCGGGCGTCCTTCCGGAGCTGTTCCTGGAGCCGGTCCAGGTCAGGGAATTTTTCTTCTCCCCGGAGCCGGGCCACCAGCTGGACCAGCACCTCCCGGCCGTAGAGATCCCCTTCGAACCGGAACAGATGGGCTTCCAGGCGGGCTTCCTGGTTGGCAAAGGTGGGATTGTCCCCCACGTTCACCATGGCGTCATACCATTGCCCTGCCACCAGTACCCGGCCGGCGTACACCCCGAAGGCAGGCACGGCAAAATGCTGGCCCAGGATCTTCAGGTTGGCCGTAGGGAACCCCAGCAGCCGTCCCCGGTGATCTCCGGGCACCACCTGGCCCCGGATGGCATAAGGCCGTCCCAGCATCTGGGCCGCCAGCTCCACCCGGCCTTCGGCGATGGCCTTCCGGATGTTGGTGCTGCTCACCACCAGCCCGTCCTGCTTCAGCAGAGGCCGGGACAGGATGGTGAGCCCGAACCGGCTGTGTTCCGTCTTCAAAAGGCGGACGTTTCCCTTGCCTCCGGCACCGAAGCTGAAATTGTCCCCGATGCCCACAGCCTTCACCCCGCAGTCCACCAGCATCTGGAGGAACGCGTCGGCACTCATGGCCGCCAGTTCCTGGGTAAAGGGTATGTTCACCAGGATGTCCACCCCCAGTTCCACCATGAGCTTTTCCTTGGCGGTGTTGTCCAACAGCCGGGGCGGTTCCAGCTCCGGCTTCAGGCTGGCCAGGGGATGGGTGCTGAAGGTAAAGACCATCAGCTGGAGATGGTGCTCCCGGGCATAGAGCCGGGTGGTCCCGATCACCTCCTGGTGGCCCCGGTGGACCCCGTCAAAGGTCCCCAGTGCCGCCGCAGAAGGCAGCAGATGGGCGCTGTGCAGTTCATCCAGCGATGTAATCAGTTTCATGGTCTATCTTCCGTCCTTGTTTCCACGTCAGGGATGTGGATGATCTTGTGGGGCCGGAGCCGGCCGTCCACAGCTTTGGCCAGGCCCACCAGGAGCCCCTCCCGGGTCCACAGCTGGTACAGGGTACCGTCCTGGATCCCGGGCAGGGTGGTGGCCACCCCCTGGGCGATCCGCCGGCCCTGGAGGTTGTTCACCACCAGTTTGGGGAAAGACGCCAGTACCGTCTCCACCCCGGTGCAGCACCCTTCCGGGTCGGCGGCGATCTCTTCCAGGGTATGGGACTCTTCCAGGGTAAACACCCCGGCCTTCCGCCGGAGCAGGAAGCTCATGGTCCCCTTCATCCCCAGCTTTTCCGCCAGATCCTCACAGAGGGTCCGGATGAAGGTGCCCTTGGAACAGGTCACGTCGAACACCAGGGTGTCCCCGGTATAGTCCACCTTTTCCAGTTCATAGAGGGTAATGGGCCGGGGCTCCCGCTTCACTTCGATGCCCTGCCGGGCCAGCTTGTACAGCTTGGTGCCCCCTACGCTGATGGCGGAATACATGGGCGGGATCTGGGTCCCCTCTCCCCGGAAGGAAGCCAGGGCTGCTTCGATTTCCTCATCCGTCAGCGGACGCACGGGACTTTGGGCAATGACCTTCCCTTCCGTATCCCCGGTATCGGTCTGGAACCCGAAGGTCAGTTCCGCCCGGTAGCTTTTTTCCTCATGGGCCGCATATTCCAGGAACCGGGTGGCAATGCCGGTAAACACCGGCAGTACCCCGGCAGCCAGAGGATCCAGGGTGCCCCCGTGGCCGATTTTCTTCATGTTGAGGATTTTCCGCAGGGCCCCCACCACATCATGGCTGGTCATGCCCGGTGGTTTGAGTACGTTGAAAATCCCGTCCATCACAGTTCCTCCAGGGCCTTTTCCAGGGCTTCCAGGAGAGCCTTCTTGGCTTCTTCCAGAGGCAGCCCGATGGTGCAGCCGGCGGCTTTGGGGTGTCCCCCGCCGTTGAAGGCCACCGCCACCTTGCTCACATCCACCTGTTTGGACCGCATGCTCACCCGGGTGGACCGGGGTTCCACCTGCTTGAACAGCACCGCCACATCCACCCCGGCAATGTACCGGGGATGGTAGATGAAGCTTTCGGTGGAAACGGTCTTGTCATAAAGGGCCAGGGGCACCTCCAGGGTGGCAATCTTCCCTCCTGCATAGAAGCTCAGGCTGGGCAGTACCTTGGCCAGCAGCTCCACGGAATTCCGGGCCTTCAGTTCCAGCTGGTCGGAAATCTCGTTGGGCTTCACCCCCAGGGCCAAAAGGTCCGCCCCCACCCGCATGCAGCGGGGGGTGGTGTTGGCGTACTTGAAATAGCCGCAGTCGGTGACAATGGCCGTGTACAAGTCCGTGGCCAGTTCCTGGTCCACAGGCACCCCGTTCTCTTCCAGCATCAGATACATGATCTCCCCGGTGGCCGCCGCCTGGTCATCCAGCAGCAGATAATCCGCATACCGGGTGTTGGACACGTGATGGTCGATGTTCAGGATCGGCGCGGAAAGGCATTCTTCCGCCTCCCCCATCCGGTCCTTGGAAGAAGCATCCACCACCACCGTCAGATCGCAATGGATCTTCTCCCCCTGTTTGGGCTGTTCATAGGCATCCAGCCCGGGCAGGAACTGGTACACCGCCGGCAGGATATCATCCACCAGCAGCCGCACCTTTTTCCCCGCCTGGCGCAGGGCCCGGGCCAGGCCCAGGGTGGAGCCCAGGGTATCCCCGTCAGGCCCCACATGGCTCACCAGCACCAGGTCCTGGACGCTCATGAGCAGCTGCCAGGTTTCTTTCAGATCCAGTGCCTTACTCATGATGCTCTTCTTTCTTCAGCTCATGAAGGATGGATTCAATATGGGCGCTGTATTCCATGGAAGTATCCTTGTGGAAACTGAGCACCGGAGCCACCCGCAGATCGATCCGCCGGGCGATTTCCCGACGGAAGAAGCCCAGGGCGGACTGGAGGCCCTTCCAGGCTGCCGCCTGCTGTTCCTCGCTGCCGTAGAGGCTTACATAGATCTTGGCGTAGCTCAGGTCGTTGCTCACTTCCACGCCGGTAATGGTAACGAACTTCACCCGGGGATCCTTTACGTCCCGGATCAGCATGTTGCTCATTTCCTGCTTGATCAGCGCCTGGAGTTTTTCCGCACGAAGTTTGGACATGGTCCCTCCTTATTCTGCCGCCACTTCTTCCATGGTGTAGACTTCCAGCTGGTCGCCCACCTTGATATCCCGGTAGTCGGCCAGGGTCAGCCCGCATTCGAAGTTGGCCGCCACTTCCTTCACATCGTCCTTGAACCGGCGCAGGGAATCCAGTTCCCCTTCGTGGATCACGATGCCGTCCCGGACCAGCCGCACTTTGGCAGACCGGGTGATCTTCCCGTCCTTCACATAGGCACCGGCAATCAGCATCTTGTTGATGGGGATCACCTGCCGGATTTCCACATGGCCGATGATCTTTTCCTTGAATTTGGGAGCCAGCATCCCCTTGATGGCGGCTTCCACATCGTTCAGGGCATCGTAGATGACCCGGTAGGTGCGGATGTCCACCTTTTCCTGTTCGGCGGTCTTCCGGGCATTGGCATCCGGACGGACGTTGAAGCCGATGATCAGGGCGTTGGCGGCGGAAGCCAGCATCACGTCGGATTCGTTGATGGCCCCTACCCCGGAATGGACGATGACCACTTTCACTTCATCGTTCTTGATCTTGGTGAGTGCCTGTTCCAGGGCCTGGATGGTGCCCTGTACGTCGGCCTTCACCACAATGTTCAGGTCCTTCAGTTCCCCTTCCTGGATCCGGTTGAAAATATCGTCCAGGGAAACCTTGGCCTTCTTCTGTTCTTCCATCTTCTGCTTGGCCAGGCGTTTTTCCGCCACGGTCCGGGCCACATGTTCGTCACAGGCGTCCATGATGTCCCCGGCTTCCGGCACGTCATTAAGCCCAAGCACTTCCACAGGGGTGGAAGGCAGCGCCTTCTTCACCTTTTCGCCCCGGTCGTTGACCATGGCACGGACCTTCCCGTAGCAGGTGCCGGCCAGGATGGAATCCCCGATGTGCAGGGTCCCCCGGTCGATGAGCACGGAGGCCACAGGCCCTCTGCCCTTGTCCAGTTTGGCTTCGATGATGGTGCCGTGGGCAGGCAGGTTGGGGTTGGCTTTCAGATCCTGCATTTCAGCCACCAGCAGGATCATTTCCAGCAGGTCGGAGATACCGGTCTTCTGCCGGGCAGATACGGGAACCATGATGGTGTCCCCGCCCCAGGCTTCCGGGATCAGTCCGTGTTCGGACAGCTGCTGCATGACAAAGTCCGGGTTGGCCCCTTCCTTGTCGATTTTGTTGATGGCCACGATAATAGGCACCTTGGCGGCCTTGGCATGGTTGATGGCTTCGATGGTCTGAGGCATTACCCCGTCGTCAGCGGCCACCACCAGCACGGCGATATCCGTCACCTGGGCCCCCCGGGCACGCATGGCGGTAAAGGCTTCGTGGCCGGGAGTATCCAGGAACACAATGGGCTTGCCCTGGCACACCACCCGGTAAGCACCGATGTGCTGGGTGATCCCGCCGGCTTCCCGGGCGGTTACGTTGGTTTTCCGGATGGCATCCAGAAGGGAGGTCTTGCCGTGGTCCACGTGGCCCATAACCGTCACCACAGGAGGACGGGGCACCCGCAGAACCGGGTCGTCTTCCACTTCCGGCACTTCCGTGGGATCCGCTTCAGGAGGCGGTTCCTTGATTTCGCAGTTGAAGTCCATGCCCACCAGTTCAGCGGTTTCATGGTCGATTTCCTGGTTGATGGTGACCATCTTGCCCAGCATGAACAGCTTTTTGATCACTTCGTTCACGTCCCGGCACAGGAGCTTGGCGAAATCCTTCACGCTGATGCTTTCTCCCACTTCCACGCTGGTGGGACGGACCACTTCGGTCTTTCTGGCAGGAGCAGCGTTCCGGTTGTTGTTATTGTTGTTTTTGTGTTTATGGTTTTTCATCATATGATCAGCACTGCGGGTAGGACGGTCCTCCCGGGTGGCGTAAGAGCCCTTGATTTTCTCCCGTTTTTCCTGATGGTTGTGGCTGCCGTTCCGTTTGCCCATATCCTTGCCGGCATGGGCGCTGTTGCCGTTGATGGGGGCACCGGCTTTCCCGCCCCGGTTGTTCTGGGGCTTGTTCCGGTTGTTGTTCCCATTGTTTCCGTTCCGGTTCTGGCCGTTGTTCCGGTCGTTGTGGCTGAACCGGCTGTTCCCGCTGCCGTTC
>NZ_FR902084.1:0-3006 GCF_000437815.1 Acidaminococcus sp. CAG:542 | reverse complement strand
TGTTCCCGCTGCCGTTCCCGTTCCGGTTCTGGCCATTCTGGGGACGGTCGTTCCGGCGGCCGTTGTCCCGGTTCTGGTTCTGGCCGTTCTGGGGACGGTCGTTTCTCCGGTCGTTCCGGTTCTGACCATGGTTCCGGTCGTTGGACCGGTTTTCCGGACGACTGTCGTTTCTCCGGTCATTCCGGTCGTTCCGGCCTTCCGGACGCTGGCTGTTCCGGTTCTGTTCCTTCTGCTGGGCCTGGGCCGCATGATGGGCCTGGATGGCCGCTTTGCCCACCGCCACATCGCTCTTTACCTGGGCCACTTTGGCCGCTACCGGAGCCGCTGCCTGGGTCACTTTTTCCTGGACCTTCTGGGCAGCCGCCTTCACGGCACCCTGGTTGTTCTTCAGGCCCTTGACGATCATGTCCCGGACCCCGGCTTCCACCGTGCTCATGTGGTTCTTCACCGTGATTTTATGGTCAGCCAGGAACCCCAGTACCTTTTTGTTGTCCAGGTTCAATTCTTTGGCGATCTCATAGATTCTGTATTTTGTCATCCGCACACCTCCATAGTCAAAAGCCCATCATCTTCCGGAAGTTGTCATCCATCAGGACCACAGCCGCCCGGGGCGCTTTTCCGATGGCGGCACCCAGCCGGGCACGGTCCAGGATCTTCCCGTAAGGGATCTTCCCGGCATCGCACCAGCGCTGGATCTTCTCCACCGTACGGGGCGAGGCATCAGCGGCAATCAGCACGTAACGGGCACGGCCTTTTTTCAGCGTGTCCCATACGCCCTGATCGCCGGATGCCAGCTTCCCGGCCTTCTGCGCCAGACTCAGGGCAAAGCAGAGCTGTTCATCCGTTTTCATGGGTGAGCTCCGCCAGCAATGCTTCCTTCGTTTCCGGAGAAACCTTCACCTGCAGGGCTCTTTCCAGGGCTTTGCTCTGGAAGGCCTTTTCGATGCAGGAAGCCTGGGGGCACACATAGGCACCCCGGCCCGGTTTCTTCCCGGAACGGTCCAGGCTCACGGCTCCTTCCGGAGACCGGACGATCCGGACCATTTCCTTCTTATTGTGGATTTCCCCGCAGCCGATGCAGGTCCGCTGGGGAATCTTCTTTACTTTCATGCGTCCTCACCACTTTCCTCAGGGGCTTCCTGAGCCTGGGCAGCTTCTGCACCAGCCGCCTGGGATTCGCTCTTGATGTCGATCTTCCAGCCGGTGAGTTTGGCGGCCAGACGGGCGTTCTGCCCTTCCTTGCCGATGGCCAGGGACAGCTGGTAGTCAGGGACCACCACCCGGCAGATCTTTTCATCCTTGTCCGCCCGGGCGGAAACCACCTTGGAGGGGGACAGGGCGTTGGCCACATATTCTTCCGGATCTTCACTGTATTTCACAATGTCGATTTTTTCTCCCCGGAGTTCGTCCACAATGGCCCGTACCCGCATGCCCTTGGGTCCCACACAGGCCCCTACCGGATCCACGCTGGGATTGGTGCTGTGGACGGCGATCTTGCTGCGCATCCCCGGTTCCCGGGCCACACTGTCGATGACCACGGTGCCATCCTGGATTTCGGACACTTCCAGTTCGAACAGCCGCTTCAGGAGGCCGGGATGGGTCCGGGACAGGATGATCTGGGGACCCTTGGTGGTCTTCTTCACTTCCACCACATAGCATTTCAGCCGCTGATGGTAGTCGTAGGTTTCATGAGGGATCTGTTCGTTGGGCAGCAGCAGGCCTTCCGCCGTGCCCAGGTCGATGAACACATTGTGGCCTTCGATCCGCTGGACGGTACCGGTGACAATGTCGTTTTCCCGGTCAGAATACCGTTCGTACACCATCCCCCGTTCCGCTTCCCGGATCCGCTGGACGATCACCTGCTTGGCGTTCTGGGCGGCGATCCGGCCGAAGTTCTTGGGGGTCACTTCCGTTTCCAGGATATCCCCGGCCTGGTAGTGGGGATTCAGCTTCTGGGCGTCTTCCAGGCTGATTTCCGTAGTGGGATCCGTGACTTCCTCCACAATGTTCTTCCGGGCATAGACATGGATCTCCCCGGTTTCTTTATGCATGGAAACCCGTACATTCTGGGCAGAACCGTAGTTTTTCTTGTAAGCGGTAATCAGGGCTTCCTCCACTGCACTGTACAGTACGTCGGGAGAAATGCTTTTCTCCTTGGCCAGGAGCGCAATGGCTTTCACGAAATCCGCATTCACTTCAAAATTCCTCCTTAACAGTTGTATCCTTTAAAAATCGATATGGGGCCGGACCGAAGCGATCAGCTTCCGGTCGATGGCCAGTTCTTTCTTTTTGGCGTCTTCCAGCACCAGCTTTTCGGCGTCGTGGCTTTTCAGCACCGCCGTCAGCTGCTTCTTCCCTTCATAAGGAGCAAAGAAGGCCAGGTCCACTTTCTTGCCATAGTGGGCTTCCAGGTCCTTGTCCTTTTTCAGGGGCCGGTCGATCCCCGGAGAAGAGACTTCCAGGTAGTACTTCTCCTTGATGAAGTCCTCCTCGTCCAGCTTCTTGGCCAGAGCATTGCTGACCGCCGAGCAGTCATCGATGTCGATGCCGCCCTCTTTGTCGATGAAGACCCGCAGGAACCAGTCCCGTTCCCGCACGTACTCCACATCCACCAGTTCCAGACCGGCCGCCTCCACAATAGGAGAGACCAGTTCCGTAACCCGTTCGGTGATTTTCTTTTTGTCCATTCAGGCACCTCTGCTTTTTTCTTCCTAGTAAACGAAAGAGCGGGTATCAAATACCCACTCTCTAAGGTCTGCCTCAGTTTTCTTATTTATTATAGCACCCCACGGGGAAAATGGCAACAAGCCCGATGAAACCGGGTATGTGTCAACGGTCGGCGGCCCTCCGGGCAACCCCCTTCCCTGCACACAAGAAGGCCCCAGATGCGCGAAAACACCCCACCTTTCGACCTTTTCCCTGGGCGTCAGAGTGGGTCAGATGCGCGAAAAGAGATGGGCACCCGTTTCCCGCCAGGCGCACGAGATGGGTCCAGATGCGCGAAAG
>NZ_FR902083.1:57536-58314 GCF_000437815.1 Acidaminococcus sp. CAG:542 | reverse complement strand
GGTGCCCTGGCCCATGATCCGGGGCAGCATGTACTGGAGTTGGGCCAGTTCCACCTGGAGCTTCCCTTCACTGGTCCGGGCCCGTTTGGCGAAAATGTCCAAAATCAGCCCGGTCCGGTCGATGATCCGGACCCCCAGGGCCCGTTCCAGGTTCCGCTGCTGGGCCGGAGACAGTTCGTCATCAAAGATGCACAGGTCGATGTCTTCCTGCTGGGCAAACAGGGACAGCTCCTGAACCTTCCCTTTCCCGATGAAGAACACCGGGTCCGGTTTGGGCCGGGACTGGACGAATTTGCCGATGACTTCCGCACCGGCGGTTTCCGCCAGCTGGGCCAGTTCCTCCACGGAATCCTGGGCGGTCCACCGGGAGGCCGTATCCCCCCAGGCCAGGGAGATCAGCATGGCCCGTTCCGGTCCTTCCGCCAGGTTGTGGCCCCGGGACCGTTTGGCCAGGATCTTTTCCACTGTGTGGAGCACATTCCCAAAGGGCATGGCCGCCACATCCTTCACCTTGAAGGGGCCGAATTCCTGGAGCACCGGCTGCTGATCCTCATCCAGATCCGTAATCATCCCGAAGCTGAGGAGAGGCTGGCTGGAGGGATTTTCCCAGGCCATGGCGGCCATGGCATCGAACCGCAGGTCCCGGAGGGCGGACAGATCCACCCGGCTGAGCCGGGGTGCCCCGGAGGGATGGGTGTGGATACAGGCCACCCCGCAGAGCCGGTTCTGGCTTCGGCGGGAATCGGTGCCCGGCAGCTCCACATGGCTGTCGCTGCCT
>NZ_FR902083.1:52561-57502 GCF_000437815.1 Acidaminococcus sp. CAG:542 | reverse complement strand
CTGCCTACGGCCACCGCCGTCACCTGGCCCTTCCGGTCCACATAAATGGAGATTTCCCGGTTGATGGCTTCCGTCAAATCCCGCAAAACAAGGGCCAACTCCTCACTGATCAGTTGGCCCTCGTCCGCTCTCAGCTCATAGATCCCTTCCAACTGGGTGAGGACCTGTTTTTTCAGGCCCTCCGTCTTTCCGTAGATCGTTTGAGTCATAGGAGAACTCCTTTTGGTATTATACCCGTGCTTTGGCAGGCTCCATGTTCACCCGGCAGCCCCGGATGGTGTTCCGGTGCATCACTGCCAGGACTTTTTCCGCATGTTCCATGGGCACTTCCACAAAGCTGAATTTGTCATAGATGCTGATCCGGCCAATGCTCCGAGCAGGGATTTCCGCCTCGATGGCAATGCTCTGGACAATATCCCGGACCGTGACCCGGCTGGAACGGCCGATATTCACGAACAGCCGCACCATCCCCGGTTTGGCACCGGTGTTGGCCAGGGCATCCGGCAGGGAACCTTCCTCTTCCGGTTCTTCCAGGGCTTTGGCCCCTTCCTGCATGAACTTCAGGGCAGCAGCGGCGATATCCTGGACATCATAGTCCTTTTCCAGGGTTTCCACAATGGGCAGATAGTCCTGATACCGGTCCTGTTCCAGGATGGTCTGCATCTTGGATACAATCTGTTCCCGCTGCCGTTCCAGCACGCTGGCGTCGGTGGGCAGGGTGCCCCGGATGATTTTGGTCTTGATGCTCCGTTCAATCAGCTTCAGCTGACGGAATTCCCGGGGAGTGATGAAGGTAAGAGCCACACCGGTGTTCCCGGCACGGCCGGTACGGCCGATCCGGTGCACGTAGCTTTCGCTGTCACTGGGCACGTCGAAGTTCACCACATGGGTGATGTTGTCGATATCCAGCCCTCTGGCCGCCACGTCGGTGGCTACCAGGATGTCCACCTGGCCGCTGCGGAACTTTTTCATGACCCGGTCCCGCTGGTTCTGGCTCAGGTCCCCGTGGAGGCCCTCCGCTTCGTAGCCCCGGGTGGCCAGGGCGATGACCAGTTCATCCACGCCTTTTTTGGTCCGGCAGAAGATGATCATCTTGCAGTCGTCGGTGGTGTCCAGGATCCGGCACAGGCCGTCCACCTTGTCCCGGGTTTCATAGTAGTACTGGTCGATGGTGGGCGCAGTGACCACTTCTTTGTGGATGGCCACCATCTTGGGGGTACGCATGTATTTCTTGCTGATGCTCAGGATGGGCCGGGGCATGGTGGCGGAAAACAGCATGGTCTGCCGTTCCGGGGGAACGTTTTTGATGATGTTTTCCATATCGTCCACAAAGCCCATGTCCAGCATTTCGTCGGCTTCATCCAGCACCAGGAAGTTCACGTATTCCAGGTCGATGGTGCCCCGGCGGATATGGTCCAGGAGACGGCCAGGGGTCCCAATGACCACCTGGATGCCCCGTTTCAGGCTGCGGATCTGCCGTTCGATGGGCTGGCCCCCGTATACCGGCAGTACCCGGATCCGTTTGGTCCGGCCAATCTTGCTGATTTCGTCCGCCACCTGGATGCACAGTTCCCGGGTGGGGCTCATGACAAGGGCCTGGATGTGCCGGTCCTTTTCGTTGATCTTCTGGATGATGGGGATCCCGAAGGCGGCGGTCTTGCCGGTACCGGTCTGGGCCTGGCCGATCAGGTCGTCTCCTTCCAGAGCCAGGGGGATAGCCCCCTTTTGGATGGGAGAGGGTTCTTCAAAACCCATTTCCTTCAGGGCTGCCAGGATCTTCCGGTCCAGGTTCAGATCTTCGAAGGAAGTGATTTCCGGTTTGGCAGTTTCCGTTGTTTCCACCGGTTTCTTTTCCATTTCTGTGGTTTCAGTCATAATTTCTCCTTATCTTGTACAGGAGCGTTACAGCTCCTTCACCCGGTCCATGGCCAGAGACAGTGCATTCATGGCCGCCCGGAGTTTGATGGTGGTCCGGGCCGCCTTGAACCGGCATTCCAGGACTTTGGTTCCGTTTTTATCCGCTGCACCGATGTACACCAGGCCCACCGGCTGGGTGGGGGTCCCCCCTCCCGGTCCGGCGATCCCGGTAATGCTGATGCCCAGATCCGTTCCGATTCTTTCCCGGATCCCCTGGGCCATTTCCCGGGCAGTCTGTTCGCTGACGGCGGTGTATTTGTCCAGGGTTTCCTGTTTCACCCCCAGCAGCCGGTGCTTTACGTCATTGGTATAGGAGACCACCGACCCCATGAGATATTCCGAGCTTCCGGGAATATCCGTCACCAGACTGGAGGCCAGGCCTCCGGTGCAGGATTCGGCAAAGGCGATGGTCAGATGTTTTTCTTTCAGCCGTTTGCCCAGGGCTTCCGGCAGGGTTTCGTAATCCACTCCGTAGATGTACTCACCCAGCACTTCCCGGATCTTTTCCTCGATGGCCTGGTTCATGGCTTCCGCCTTTTCCAGGGTATCGCTTTTGGCGGTGATCCGGATGATGATTTCTCCCTTCCGGGCATAGAGGGCAATGGTGGGGTTGGTCTGGGCCATGATGATGGCATCCAGCTTTTCCGCCACCATGGATTCCGTCAGTCCCCGGAGATGCAGCACCCGGGAATGGATGATTCCCTGGGCCGCATAGCTTTTCCGGAGATAGGGCATCACCTGCTGACCGAACACGTGGGTGGTTTCCGCCGGAGGCCCCGGCAGCATGATGATCAGTTTGTGGTCCGGAGTCCAGACCCCGATTCCCGGTGCCGTGCCCACTTCGTTGTTGAATACCACGGCCCCTTCCGGGATCATGGCCTGCTTTTTGTTGTTGTCCGTCATGACCACATGCCGGGCAGCAAAATACCGGGTCAGCTTGTCCAGCCAGAAGGCACTGGGCACCAGAGGCAGATCCAGGTACCGGGCCACCATTTCTTTGGTGATGTCCCCCCGGGTGGGCCCCAGGCCCCCGGTGGTGATGATGATGTCCGCCCGCTTCAGGGCAATGGCCAGCACTTCCAGCAGCCGGTCCCCGTTATCCCCGATGGTGGTCTGGTACAGCACGTTGAACCCGGCATCATTGAGCATCCGGGACAGATACTGGAAGTTGGTATTCACAATATCGCCCAGGAGCAGCTCCGTGCCCGTATTGATGACTTCAACATTCACAGGAAATCACTCCTTTTCCAACTGCCCCACCGCTTCGTAGGTGAAGCCCTGGCTGATCCGGACTTTCACAAAATCCCCGGGGTTCAGGGAAGCCGCCTCTTCCACGTAAATCTTCCCGTCGATGTCCGGGGCTTCTGCATAGCTGCGGCCCACGGCCAGGTTGGGATCTTCCTCATCCTTGCCTTCGATGAGCACTTCCAGCACTTTCCCTTCCCGTTCCTGCTGGATCTCTTCGGAGATCTCCGCCTGGAGGCTCATCAGGGCATGGTACCGGTCCTGCTTTACTTCTTCCGGGATCTGGTTGGGCATAGCCCCGGCTTCCGTACCTTCTTCCTGGCTGTAGGTGAACACCCCGGCACACTGGAACCGTTCTTTTTTCACGAAATCCAGCAGTTCCTGGAACTGTTCATCGGTTTCTCCCGGGAAGCCCACAATGAAAGTGGTCCGCAGGCAGATGTCCGGCATCCGTTTCCGGAGTTTGGCCAGGAGCTCTTCCACCTGTTCCCGGGTATCTCTCCGGTGCATGGTGTGGAGCAGGCTGTTGCTGGCATGCTGCAGGGGCAGGTCCACATAATTGCACACCTTGTCACACTGAGCCATGGTTTCGATCAGTTCGTCGGTGAAGGAATCAGGATAGCAGTACAACACCCGGATCCATTTCAGGTCAGGGATGGTGTTCAGATCCCGGAGCAGTTCCGACAGACGCAGTTTGTGGTACAGGTCGATGCCGTACTGGGTGGTGTCCTGGGCCACCAGGATCAGTTCCCGGACGCCCTGGCTCACCAGATCCCGGGCTTCCTGGAGGACTTCCTCATAGGGACGGCTCCGGTAAGGGCCCCGGATCTTGGGGATGGCACAGTAGGAACACCGGTTGTTGCAGCCTTCGGCAATCTTCAGATAGGCCGTATACTGAGGGGTGGTCAGCACCCGTTTGGCCTTCTGGGTGTATTTTTGCGGAGGCTTCAGCAGGGTGAACCGTTCTCCCGCTTCCACCCGGTCGATGACGCTGCCGATCTGGTCGTAACATTCGGTTCCGATGATGGCATCCACCTCCGGCAGGTCTGCGAACAGTTCATCCGCATACCGCTGGCCCAGGCACCCGGTGACGATCAGCTTCCGATGGGGCTCATCCTTTTTGTATTCCGCCATCTGGAGGATGGTGTTGATGGATTCTGTTTTGGCACTTTCAATGAAGCCGCAGGTGTTGACGATGATCACATCCGCATGGGTGGGGTCATTGGTAATGGTCCACTGGCGCTCTTTGATGAGCCCCATCATCACTTCCGAATCCACCAGGTTCTTGGGACACCCCAGGCTGACTACTCCGATTTCCAATCTGTTCTCCTTCCTTATTTCGCCTTGAACGTACGGGTCACTACGCCCCATTCCTTGGAGCCGTAGGGTACTTCTTTTCCGTTGACAGTGATCACTACATCCCGGATGCTGCCCACATTGACGGAAATGCTCTTGCTCCCTTTGTAGGTACGGGTGGATCCTTTGGGCACCGTAGCCGCTTCCACCTGTTTCCCGTCAATGGTGGTCTGGGTCCAGACCGGTTTCTTGTAGGTGACCACCACCGTGACCCCGTTGCCCTTGCCCAGGGTCTTTTCATCCCCTTTGGACTCTTCTTCTTCCTTCTTGGGCTGGGCCTCGGCGGCTGCTTGTTTTTCTTTCTCGCTCTTTTCCGAAGAGTGGTCGGATTTCACTCCATCGGTGATGTTGGTGGTAGCCTTCAGGTCCGGAGTGGTTTTCCCGCCGAACACGAAATAGGCCATGACCACGGTGAATACGGAC
>NZ_FR902083.1:44760-52519 GCF_000437815.1 Acidaminococcus sp. CAG:542 | reverse complement strand
CACAAACACCCCGGTGAACACCTTGAAGCTGAAGGCGGGAGTCTTGCTGTCTGCCCCGCCGGCGGCTCCGTATTCTTCCCCGGCTTCGTCTTCCGGAACGGTTTCATAGAGATTTTCGTCGATGAAATCCCGGATCCGGTCCAGGACACCTCCCACTTTGGCTTTGCTGGCGTCCAGGGCTTCTTCCATGTTTTCCCGGTTCAGCGCCGTTTCCACCTTTTTCAGGGCTTCCTTGGGGCTTTCATGGGATTTTTTGGGTTCCGTCCCCTTTCCTGCCGGTTTTTTCCCAACCGCAGCAGCCTGGGCCCCTTTGGCAGCCGGCTTCTCCGGCTGGGGAGCTCTCTTTTCTCCGGTTTTGTCCAACCGTTTGGCAGTCTCTTCCCCCTTGGGAGCTTCCGGCTTCCCGGTTCCAGCTACTGGCTGGGCAGCCTTGGGTCCGGGGGCCGTTTGGGGTTCCGGACCTGCCGCCTCCTTCGCTGCTTCCGGCTTTGTCGGTGCGGCCTGGGCCGACGGTTTCACCGGTTTCATCACCTGGGTGGCTTCCATGGCTTCCTTTTTCCGCTTCTGGGGAGCCTGGGCTTCCTGAGCGGTCCGACGGCTGTTTCCATAGCCCACCGGCTCCATATCCTTCAGGGCCTGGACCTTGTCAAAAGGTTCCGGAGCCTGAGAGGATTCCGTTTTGGGAGATGCCGGCTGAGGCACCGGGGGCTCCGTTTTTGCCTGCTTCTTTCCGGCAAAGGTTTCCGGACGCAGGATAATGGTATCGGAACTTTTCGGCAGCTCCGGCTGGGGTACCAACGGTTCCGGCGACTTCAGGATCTTTTCCGGTTCGCTGCCGGTCCGGTAGGCCTCCACAAGGCCGTTGCCGTCCAGGCCCAGATAGTTCCCGTAGTTCCGAAGAAAGCCCCGGATGAACACATCCCCCGGAATCTTGTGGAAATCTCCCTCTTCCAGGGCTGCCAGATAGGGTTCCCGGATACCGGTATGTTCGGCAACCTGTTCCAGGGTCAGATGTTTGGCTTCCCGGTGCTGCTGTAAATAGGTTCCAATTTTGTTTTTCATGGTACAACCTCACTTTTAGACGGGGTAGAGCGGCGCAGGCAGGAGAATCACGGTTCTTCCTGCTTCAGCCCTTTGGTGAAGAACTTTTCTTTGATGGTGGCGGGGCTCATAATGAGCGGCCTTGGCTTGCTGCCGTCCGCCGGTCCTATGATGCCCTTTTCTTCCATGGCGTCCACCAGCCGTGCCGCCCGGGTGTACCCGATCCGGAACTTCCGCTGGAGCATGGACGAGGATGCCTGCTGGGTGGCCATGACCAGCTCCACCGCATCCTGGAAAAGTTCGTCTTCCTCGCTGTCTTCCCCTTTCTTTTCCTCTTCCGCCCCATTGAGCTTCTGAGTGGTCACTTCACTGGAATAGGAGGTGGGTATGGCTTCCGCCTTGATGAAATCCACCACCCGGTTCAGTTCGTCGTCGGCAATAAAGGCCCCCTGGACACGGATGGGTTTGTTGGCTCCCGTAGGGAAGAACAGCATGTCCCCCCGTCCCAGGAGTTTTTCCGCACCGCTGGCGTCCAGGATGGTCCGGCTGTCGATCTGGCTGGAAACCGCAAAGGCAATCCGGGAAGGGATATTGGCCTTGATGGTCCCTGTGAGCACGTCCACCGACGGCCGCTGGGTGGCCAGGATCAGATGGATCCCGGCAGCACGGGCCTTCTGGGCCAGCCGCAGGATAGCATCTTCCACGTCCACTGCAGCCACCATCATCAGGTCGGACAACTCGTCGATGATCACCACTATGAAGGGCAGCTTTTCTCCCGGCTGCACATGGGCATTGTAGTCGTCGATCTTCCGGACCTGGGTCTTGGCAAACAGACTGTACCTCCGTTCCATTTCCACCACTGCCCAGTGAAGGGCGGAAGCGGCCTGCTTGGGCCCGGTGACCACCGGTGTGAGCAGGTGGGGGATCCCGTTGTAGTTGGTCAGTTCCACCACTTTCGGGTCCACCAGGATCAGCTTCACCTCATCAGGAGCCGCCTTGTACAGCAGGCTGCAGATGATGGTGTTGATGCACACACTCTTCCCGGACCCGGTGGATCCGGCAATGAGCAGATGGGGCATCTTGGTCAGGTCCGCCACCACCACATGGCCGGAAATGTCCTTCCCCAAGCCGATGCACAGCTTGCCTTTGGCATTTTTCACTTCCGGACAATCCACAATGGACCGGAAAGAAACCGGCTCCGAAGTCTTGGGAGGCACTTCGATGCCGATGGCCGCCTTTCCCGGAATGGGTTCGATCCGGACGCTGGACACCGCCAGTTTCAGGGCAATGTCTTCCGACAGGTTCTGGATCTTGTTCACCTTCACCCCGGGAGCCGGTTCCAGTTCATACCGGGTCACGGAAGGTCCCTTGGTCACGTTCACCAGGGTGGCATTCACCCCGAAATCGTGGAGGGTCTGCTCAATGGTGCCCCCCTGGGTTTCGATTTCCGCCCGGAAGTTCTTCTTGTTCACCGGTTTGTCCCGGTTCAGCAGATCCAGAGGCGGGAATTCGTAGGGGATCACTTCCCCGGTTTCCGCATTTTCCAGCCGGGTGGTCTGGGCTTCCGGTGCCGGAGCTTCCCACTGGGGTTCCTCCTGGTCACGGGCATCGTCAGAGGTGGTAATGGTAAACTTCCGGGGCGGTTCTCCCGTCCCCATCTGTTCCTTCTGGAACTTCAGGATGGGAGCCGTACCGGCAGCATTTACCTTCTCTTTCAGCCGCTCCGCCAGAGAAGGTTTCTTTTCCGGTTCCGGCTTTTTCCGGGGATTCCCGTCATCCTTTTCCTGGTCGTAGAAAGAATCATGGTTCCGTTTCCGCCGTTCCTGGTAGTCCTCCCATTTCTGGGCCACCGTCTCGGCCCCTTCCTTTACCCCGTCCTGAGCGGTCTGGAGAGGACTCCGCAGGGAAAATTTCCCGGACAGCACCAGGGAAATCAGCGTGGTGGCGGTAAGGACAATGAGTGCCCCCACCCGGCCGGCCACCTTTGTTAAAACAAACACGATGGTGCCTCCCAGGAGGCCACCACCGGTCATCAGATACTCAGGAATCAGTTCATGGCCTTCCGGCACCTTGTGCATGTGCCACAGGCTCAGGACAGAAACAAGGAACAGCAGGAGTGTAAAGAACTTTTTGGAATACCGCAGATGTTCGTGATTCAGGATGTACCCCATCCCCAGCACCATTAAGTACAGAGGGAAGAGAAAAGCTCCCACCCCCAGGGCGTAGGTCAGGACCTTCTTGAGGAAAGCCCCGGCGCTGCCCATGGGGATTCCCCCCAGGGCACAAAGCACAATGAGGCCGAAGGCGCCCAACAGGATGCCCAGTACTTCCCGGTTGAAGGTGAATTCGATTTTCTTGTTGTTTCTGCGAGTCCGTTCTCTTTTTTCCACGCTGTTCCCTTCCTGAAGATTTTTGGTTTATTGGAATCAGATTTCCATGATCAGAGGGAGGATCATGGGACGCCGTCTGGTCTTTTCGAACAGATACCGGCCCAGGCTGTCCCGGACGGCACTCTTCAGTGCGGACCATTCGGTGATGTTGTTTTCATGGCATTTGTCCAGAGTGCTCAGCACCCGGTCCCGGGCGCCTTCCATCAGCTCTTCGGATTCCCGGACATACACAAAGCCCCGGGATACGATATCCGGGCCGGCGGCGATCCGGTAATTGCTGTGGTCGATGGTCACCACCACGATCAGGATCCCGTCCTGGGACAATTGCCGGCGGTCCCGGAGCACCACATTGCCCACGTCGCCCACTCCCAGGCCGTCAATGAGCACCCGGCCGGCGGTGACTTTGCCGGAAATCCCGATGGAATCCCGGGTCAGGTCAACTACAGAGCCGTTTTCCGCAATGACGATGTTTTCCTTGGGCATCCCCAGCTGCATGGCCAGTTTCTTGTGTTTTACCAGGTGACGGTATTCCCCGTGGACCGGCATGAAGAACTTGGGATGGACCAGCCGGTGCATCAGTTTGATTTCTTCCTGGCTGGCGTGGCCGGAAACATGGATCCCCTGTTCCCGTCCGTAGATCACTTCAGCTCCCTGTTTGTACAGGTTGTCGATGGTCCGGGCCACACCTTTCTCGTTGCCGGGAATGGGGGTGGCGGAAATGATCACCGTGTCACCGGGCATAATGGACACCTTCCGGTGGTCACTGTTGCTCATCCGGGTCAGGGCACTCATGGGTTCCCCCTGGCTGCCGGTGGTGATGATGGCAATCTGCCGGGGTGCATAGTTCCGGCATTCGTCGATGTCGATGAGCACACCCTGGGGCACCTTCAGGTAACCCATTTCAATGGAAATGTTCACCACGTTCACCATGCTCCGGCCGATCACCGCCACTTTCCGGCGGGTCATTACCGCCGCGTCGATCACCTGCTGGATCCGGTGCACGTTGGAAGAGAAGGTGGCCACGATCACCCGGTTCCTGGCCATCCGGAACTGTTCATCCAGGGTCTTGCCCACGCTCTTTTCGCTGGGGGTATACCCGGTCCGTTCAATGTTGGTGGAATCACTCATCAGGAGCAGCACGCCTTTGCGGCCCACTTCAGACAGCTTGGCATAGTCGGTCACCTGTCCGTCCACCGGAGTCTGGTCGAACTTGTAGTCCCCGGTGTGGACAATCACCCCAACCGGAGTGTGGATGGCCAGGGCAACCGCATCGGGAATACTGTGGTTGACCCGGATGAATTCCACCCGGAAGGCGCCGGCCCGGACCGTAGCCCCAGGCTTCACCATTTTGCATTTGCTGTCAGAGACGCCGTTTTCCTTCAGACGGCCGGACAGGATCCCCAGAGTCAGGGGAGTGCCGTACACCGGCACGTCAAAATCCTTCATCACATAAGGCAGAGCGCCGATGTGGTCTTCGTGGCCGTGGGTCAGGAAAATAGCCTTGAACTTCTCCTTGTTTTCCATCAGGAACGTGGTATCCGGGATCACCAGGTCAATGCCCAGCATGTCATCATCGGGGAATGCCAGACCGGCATCCACCAGGATCATGTCGTTGCCATACACAAAGGCCGTCATGTTCTTGCCGATTTCTCCCAGACCGCCCAGCGGAATGATGGATAATTTTTTCTGTTGTCCTTTATTGTTATTCAAAGGGACACCTCCTTCGTATTTTTGCATATCAAAAGACTGGAGTATCTTCGCGTTCCATACTCCCTTTTCGAAACTATGTTTTCAATTCCCGTATCCCCTACGAATCCGAACGATAACCATCGCTTCTGGTTCTATAGGACTAGTCTCTTGTTCAACATTATACAGGTTTGACGCCTGTTTTGCAAATCAAGTTTTGGCTGACCCCTCAGGAACCGATTTTTTGTTCCTTTATGAATTGTTCGGCACCGGGGGCCAACGGAAGCAGCGGATCCAGGAAGAACCGTTTCTCCACATCCCGGTACAGGGCAGGTTGTTTGGTCTGGAGTTCCTTCCAGTGAGGCCACAGACGGTCCAGGAAATTCTTTACCGTGTCCTTGTGCACCGTCTTCCGGGTCACCAGGAGACACTGAAGAGCCACACTGGCACAGGGCCGGGTCTGGTTGGGATAGGTCCCTACCGGGATCACCACCGGCTGATACAGGGGATAGGCGGCCACCAGGTCTTCCAGGTCCTGGCCTTCGATAGGGACCAGCACCAGCCGCCGCTGCCGGGCCAGATCCCGGAGAGCCGGATGGGGCAGGGCGGAAGTGAGGATGGCCGCATCCACGGTGCCTTCCTTCAGAGCCCGGACCGTGTCATCCACCGAAAGATACTGGACCCGCACATCGTCTTCCGCAAGGCCCGCTGCTTCCAGTACCTGTCTGGCGTTGAGAGAGGAACCGGAACCGGCAGCCCCCAGGGATACGGTCTTTCCTTTCAGGTCCTGGAGTTTCCGGATCCCGGTCAGGTCGTAGGTAATGATCTGGACCGTTTCCCCTTGAAGGGTCCCCACCTGTTCCAGATCCTTCAGAGGCCGGTCTTCATAGGGCCCGGTGCCTGTATAGGCATACCAGGCCACGTCGCTCTGGACCAGGGCCAGGTCCGCTTTCTGCTGGCGCAGCAGTTCGATATTGGCCAAAGAGCCCGCTCCGTCCTGGAGCTTCAGCAGCGGCTGCCGGCCGTCCTGGTTCAAAGCGTTCACCAGGTCGTTCCCCAGACTGCCGTAAGCCCCCACCAGCTGGCCTCCTGCCAGCACCGTTTCTTTGGGAGGTGTTTTCCCCCGTTCCAGGTTTCCTGTCTTTGCCCCGCAGCCTGCGGTGCAGAAAAAGAGCAGGGCCAGAACGGAAAAGATCAGTTTCTTCATAGGTCTCTCCTTGTTCTCCCTGCTCCTGTTATTTCTGGAAATACGCCAGGGTCCCGGTGAGCCCCTTTTCCAGGTCCGTGTAGTCTTTCATGCCCAGGGTTTCCACCAGGGCCTTGTGGCTCAGTACGGAAGCGTAAATGTCTCCCGGCCGCACCGGTCCGTAATGGACATCCATTTTATGGCCCAGGATCTTTTCCATCACCCCGATCAGCTGGTTCAGGGACACTTCCTCATTG
Organism: Acidaminococcus sp. CAG:542; assembly: GCF_000437815.1. Lineage (NCBI taxonomy): Bacteria > Bacillati > Bacillota > Negativicutes > Acidaminococcales > Acidaminococcaceae > Acidaminococcus > Acidaminococcus sp. CAG:542. The sequence goes on along the minus strand of NZ_FR902083.1, from coordinate 45,959 downwards.
GTGGACACATTCAGGGTGGCACAGCCGTTATATCCCACCCCCAGGCTCATGGCCCGGGCAATATCCCCGGCATAGACGAAATCCCGGGTCTGGTTCCCGTCCCCAAAGACAGTCACCGGCTCGTGCTGGGCGATTTTCCGGGCAAAGACGGAGATCACGCCCCCTTCTCCCGTTTCTCCCTGCCGTTCCCCATATACATTGGCGAACCGGAAAATAATGTGCTTCAGACCGAAGCACCGGCTGTACAGACGGATGTAGTCCTCTCCCACCGCCTTGGACAGACCGTAGAAAGAAGTGGGAGCCGGCACTTCTGTTTCCTGAAGGGGCAGGTTCTGGTTGTCCCCGTAAATGGCCGCACTGGAAGAGAAGATGATCTGTTCCACGCCGCTTTTCCGGCAGCCTTCCAGTACATGGACCAGACCGGCCACGTTCAGGTCTTCGTCTGCTTCCGGGTATTCCATGGAATAGGGCACCAGGGTCTGGGCCGCCAGATGGATCACTGTCTGGAACTTTTCCGCCATCAAGAAATCCGTCAGCTCCCGGGACCGGATATCCAGCAGCTGGAACCGGGCTCCTGACGGCACATACGCCCGTTTCCCGGTGGACAGGTTGTCCAGCACCGTTACCTCACAATCACCCCGGCTGATGAGCGCCGGCACCACATGGGACCCGATGAACCCGGCTCCCCCTGTTACTAAGATTTTTCTCATGAATCCATTTCCCTCCGATCGCGAATCTTGGTCAGAATATCCAAGCCAAAGCATTTGATGGTCACAATGGCGCCGATGGTGAACGGAATGTATTCACAGAAGAAACGCCAGAGGATGGCCAGTACCCCGGCCACACCGGGAGGCAGCAGAGAATTGAACAGCACCAGGAAGCCGCCCTCCGCCACCCCGCTGCCACCGGGGGTGGGAGTAAAGTACAGTACCAGGTTGATCAGGCACATGCGTCCCATGACAATGTGCAGGGGCAGGCTGATGCCGAAGGCCTTGATGAACACCGGCACCACCGAATAGATGAACAGCAGGCTGATCCCCGATTCCATAAAGGCCCGGAACACCTGCCGGGGATTGTCCTTCAGCATGAACATGGCCTGCTGGAAATCCCGATACCCCAGGAAAATGGCTTCCTGGACCCGGGGAGAGAACCGGCGGCTGAACCGGGCCAGCCATTTTTCCAGCCGTCCCCCCATTACC
>NZ_FR902083.1:41315-44722 GCF_000437815.1 Acidaminococcus sp. CAG:542 | reverse complement strand
ACAGGAGCCAGGGAGCCCCGATGAAAAAGGCGCACACCAGGGCAATGACACTGGTGGGCATCCAGCTTACCAGCACCGGATCCCACCAGAATACCAGGGGCATCACCAAAAACAGGAACAGGATGGAAAATACCGTCCGGACAATGACGATCAGGGTGGATTTGGCCACCGGTACCCCCGCCCGTTTCATGAACATGAGCATGGCAATACCTCCGCCCCCCTGACCGGGAGTCAGAAGTGCCAGGAAATAGTTGCTGAACACCGCGTAGAAAATATGGGCATAATCCATCTTCTCCCCGGAAAGCCTTGTCAGGGTGATCAGCCGGGTGGCATCGAAAAACAGCCCCACCGACAGCACCCCCAGGGCCAGCAGCGCATAATACCATTTAAAAGTGGTCAGATAGACCAGGGCCCGTACATCAAAAGTAAAATAAAGAACGCCTGCTGATACGATGATGACTACAAAGAACAACACGCACAGCATGCGGAATAGGGTTTTGTTCATAGAGTATGACCTGCCAGTATCGTTGTATTTTGAAAAGCTCTGAATCTGTCAATGCTGATACAATCTTTTATTATTATAGCATAGTACAGGAGCAAAAACATAAAACAAATCGTAAATCAGAGCCTGAGCTTTCCTGTGTTGGCAAAATGGAGCTTGACGTATTGGGAAAGAGCCTCTTCCCCCTGGGCTTTGGCCAGCTTCCGGGCCGCTGCCGTAGCCTGGCTGCCGCCCCCTTTGGGCAGTTCGAAGCCTGCCTTTTGGGACAGCTCCCCCATCACTTCCACAAAGGCGTCCCGGGCCAGGATGGACGCCGCCGCCACTGCCATATCCGCTTCCCCTTTGGGCTGCTGGTACACTTTCAGCCCGGGATAAGCTGCTTCCAGGGTGGAGGAAATGGCATTGTGCCGGGTAAACTGGTCCACCAGGGCAAAATGGCATTCCGGCACCTGCTGGAGCACCCGTCCCAGAGCATGGATGTGGCCGCTGGCCAAAAGATGGTTCAGGTTCTGCTTCTGGCTTTTCAGCTGGATATACCGCTGGTTGTAGAACTGGGGCTTCAGTACCAGCACCGTATGGGCTTTGGCGGTCTGCCGGATCTTTTCCGCCAGCTGATGGATTTTTCCGTCGGTCAGGGCCTTGCTGTCGCAGATCCCCCAGCTTTGGTACTGCCGGGCGGTTTCCAGGTCCAGGCACACCGCTGCCACCGCCAAGGGACCGAAATAGTCTCCCTTGCCGCTTTCGTCACTGCCGCACCAGAGCCCGTCGAATCCGGGTTTCCCGTCCAGCAGGGTCACTTTTCCCCCGCCGGCGGAAAGATCACCGGCAAGGGCTGAAGGTTCCGTCTCTCCGTCCAGCGCCTTCTGGCAGCAGTCCCGGAAGGAAGAAACTTTCCCGCTCCATACCTGTTTCAGGCCCTTTTTCCCATTGTAAAGGGCCAGGTTCACCGTGTCCGGGCCCTTCCGGACCTTCAGCTGCCGGCCGTAATTGATTTCCTTCTGCTCCACCGGTTCTTCCGTGAGCAGCTGGAGTTTTTCCCGCACCAGGGTTACATACTGGTCAAAATCATAAGGGGTCATGCCCCGCCTTCCTCCTTTTGTCCTTCCGGCAGGGTCGGGTCCGGCTCCTGGAGATTTTTCGGCAGATCAGGAGGCCGCACCGTCAGGCTGCGGATGGAGACATCGATATTTTTTACCGGCATGCTGGTCATGCCTTCCACTTTCAGTTTGATCTTGGTCTGAAGGCTCTTCACCACTTCGTAAATGGGCGCCCCGAAGAACAGGATGATCTCCAGGAAGATGGTCATCCCCTTGCTGGTGTCCGAAGGCCGGCGCACCTTAATGGAAGTAATCCGGTCCACTTCCTTGTTCTTCTTCACCACGATCCGTACAATGTCGCTGACCACGTAATCGGATACCGTGATCTTCCCGTAGTAGCTGAAAGCCGGCCGGACAATGGATTTTTCCGGCATGGCATGGGGCTTCCGGTTCCGGGAAAACAGCCGGTGAGGCAGATCCACCAGCACCCCGGACAGATGGGGCTTCAGTTCGATGGTGGGCACCGGCACCACGTGTTTTCCTTCCTTGATCCGGGTCTCCCGGGCCTTTTTCATTTCCCGGACGGTGGAAATGTCCTGGATGTACACCGTTTCCGAAGGCGCCGGGATCTGGAGCCGCTTGCAGATGGTCCGGACCATCTTGTCCGAAGTGCCGATCACCAGAAGAGTCCGGATGTCGCTTTTCAGCAGGGCTTCCCGGACTTCCTGGCAGTGGTCCTTTTCCATAAAGATGGCTCGTTTCACCGCCTGGACCTTGTTCTGTTCCGTTTTGGCACTGGTTCCGGCCAGGATCTTGGTCCCTTCGATCAGGAGCCCGTCATCGATGATGCCGTCGCAGTGATGGTCATGGGCGACCCCGATGGCCCGGAAGCTTTTCCCGGTGCCGCTGGGGCCTACAAATGCTACAGTTTTCATGGTATGCACCTGCTTTTCGGATCAGATTTTCTTTCCTTCGATGACACCCTTCACATTTTCGTAGGAAATGGGGAATTCTCCCAGGTGGAGGGGGAACCGTCCCGGATTCCCGTGGAGATCGCTGCCCCCGCTGGTCAGGAGACCATGGTTTTTGGCCACCTGGAGCCAGTCGTGGGGAGGTTTTTCCTTTAAAATAGAAGGATGCCACACTTCCATGCCGTCAAACGGCACCCTGTCCAGCAGTTCTTCCACCAGATCCGGGTTCCCGATTTCCGCCGGATGGGCCAAAACAGCAATGCCTCCCGCCCTGTGGAGCAGGTCCACAGCCTCTTTGGGCTGCATCTTCACCTGCCGGCAGTAAGCGGGCCTGCCGCTGGCAATCAGGGCATCGAACACCGCCTGGGTATGGGAGAACAGGCCTTTTTTCACCAGCACCCGGGCAATGTGGGGCCGCCCCAGGCTTTTGGACCCGTGGGCTTCTTCCCGGACTTCCTCCAGGGTTATGGGATATCCCAGCTGGTTGATTTTCTGGATGATCTTCCGAATCCGGGTGATCCGCCCCACCCGGGTCCAGGCCATGGCCTGGAGAAGAGGCTGGTTCTCCGGGTCGAAATGGTACCCCAGCACATGGACATCCTTCCCTTTGTAGTCCGTGTCGATCTCCACCCCCCGGATCAGCTGGATCCCCAGATGCCGGAAGTGAATGGTCCGGGCCGCCCGGTCGTAGGCCTGGATGTTGTCGTGGTCGGTGATGGCAATGGCGGCAATGCCGGACACCCGGGCCTGGGCAATGATTTTTTCCGGAGTGTAGACGCCGTCAGAAAAGGTGGTATGGATATGCAAGTCAGCCAGCATGACAATTCTCCTTCGTCATTTCTTATGACTTGATTATACCATAGTGGGCGGAAAAAGGAAAAAAGGGCGCTGCCGCAC
>NZ_FR902083.1:40285-41146 GCF_000437815.1 Acidaminococcus sp. CAG:542 | reverse complement strand
GGAGCCCCTACGGATTCGATTCTGTATGCAAAATATTTTCTGCCGTTTTATTCGGCTTCCGATTCCAGACTTTCCACAGAATCTTCCTGGAGATCTGCAGGCTTCCGTCTCCGGGCATACAGCAGCCAGTAGAGAACGGCACAGCCGATGGCACCCAGGCCCACGGCGGAATAGATGCCCTGGAATCCCAGCGGTTCCTTGAAGGCACCCAGGAGGTAAGGTCCTACCCCCAGCCCCAGGTCCAGCATGACGAAATAGGTGGAAACCGCCACCCCGATCCGGACTTCTTCCACCAGCTTCACGCAGATGGCCTGTCCGTTGGACATGAAGGTTCCGTACCCCAGGCCCACGAACACCCCAGCGGCCAGCATTTCCCAGTTCTGGGTGGTAATGGACAGCAGCAGGAGGCCGATGGCCAGGCAGGCATAGGTGGGATACATGACGAAGTCTTCCCCTTTCCGGTCGAACATCACCCCTGCAACAGGACGGGCCAGGGTGATGGACAGGGCATAGACCACGAAGAACAGGGTCCCGGCAGTCATCAGCTGCAGTTCCGCCGCATAGGTGGCCAAAAAGCTCAGCACGCTGGAATAGCACACCGCCACAAAGAAGCCCACAATGGAAATCCCCATGACCCGGGGTTCCAGGAAGTTGGACAGGGACAGCTGTTTCAGAGCCGCCCGGTGTTCTTCCGTCAGCTGGATCTCATCCACCTTCATTACAAAGGCGGCCCCCAGGCAGATCAGTACCATCACAATGGAAAACAGGATGATCACCCGGAAGGGGAACATCTGCTGCATCACCATGCCGATGAAGGGCCCGATGGCCGCAGCCAGGCTCATGCTGAGGGCATAGTAGTTG
>NZ_FR902083.1:31352-40212 GCF_000437815.1 Acidaminococcus sp. CAG:542 | reverse complement strand
GGTGGCCGTGGAGGCAATGCCGTAGCCCACCCCGCTCAGGAACCGGACGATGTACATGATGGCCAGAGAATCGATGAGGAAGTACATACAGGTGGTCACCAGGAAGAACAGGATCCCGGCATAGAGCATTTTCTTCCGGCCGTACAGTTCCACGGACCGGCCCGCAAACAGCCGGGCCACCAGGGTCCCCAGCACGAAGATCCCGGCCGCCAGACCGGCTTCACTGACGGTGGCATGGAGGGAATGGATGGCTTCCGAAGCAATGATCACCATTAGCATGTAATAGATGATGTAAATCAGGAAATTGACCAGGGTATCCAGGACGAATCCTCTGGTCCACAGACGGGGTTTTGCAGACATGGACAAATCAGCGACCTTTCTTATTGGAATCACGGAATTTTTCTATGGTTCCGATTATACGAGGCTGCCGGTGATTTGTGTAGCGGATAAAAAAGATGGATGTAATCGGAAAAAGCGATTACATCCAGTCTGTTCGTTTCAAACGATGGGTTCCCCGGGCTTCTGGGCAAAACTGGCCAGCACCTGTTCCACATAAGGGCGGATCAGAGGAAGTTTGGGATTGTTCTTCCGGTAGATCAGGTACCCTTCCGCCTTCAGGGGCAGCTGGAGTTCATGCCAGCCGTTGTGATGGCCCAGGGTCCTCAGCAGCCGTTCCGGCAGCAGGGCCCCTGCCCCGTTTTCCTGGCAGTAGTGGATCATGGCATAGGGAGTGGACAGCCGGGCGGAAATCATGGGTTCCCGGTTTGTGCCGGCAAAATAGTCCTGGTAGATCTGGTTCATGAAATAGCTGGTAGGATACAGCACCAGAGGCCGGCTGAGCAGCTGGCTCCGGGTAAGGGGAAAGTCTCCCACCGGCAGGAGGGGTGCATAATACACCAGATTGTCCGTACAGAAGTGGATCACTTCATAGGCATTCGCCGGTTCCCGGTCCGGCAGGGATTCTTTCACAAAATAGGTGGAAACCACGTCCAGCCGGCCCTCGGTAAGAGCCTGGTGGATCTGGTAGGTGGGCAGATCAAACACGTTGAACCGAAGGCTGGGGTTGGTCTGGCGGAAATGGGCAATGTGCCGGTTCATGTGGATGTCCCCCAGGGACCGGAGGATCCCCACATTCAGCTCCACCGGCTGGGATTCTGCCACTGACCGGGTGTCATAGACGATTTTCCGCAGCCCGTCCATCCATTCCGTCACCCGGGCCAGGAAGACCTTTCCTTCCTCCGTCAGCTGGCTCCCCCGTTTGGACCGGTGGATCAGGGGGATCCCCAGGGCAGTCTCCAGGTTCTTGATCTGGGCGCTGAAGGCGGATTGGGTAATATGGGCCTCCCGGGCCGCCCGGGCAAAGTTCCCCACCCGTCCGTATATAATGAAGCATTCCATTTGGGCAATGGTCGGTAAATCTCCAGGCATGGCAATCTCTCCGTTGTGGTATAAGTTGTTCTTATTATAACAGATTGAGGAGAGGTGGTTAAGAGGGTAATGGGTAAGGGCGTGCCCAGTCTCTCCTTATTCTACAACCGCCTGATAAATCTTCTCCGACAGATCTGCCATGGTTTCGTAGGGGGTGTAGTTCCGGGTGAAGATCACCAGTACATAATCCCCGTTGGGGGTATACACGATGCCCCCGTCGTGGCGAAGGTCGTTGACTTCTCCCGTCTTGTGGGCCACCACCGTTCCCCGGGGCAGATCCCCGGGGATGCTGTCGTTGTCGGTCTGACGTTTGTAAATTGCCAGCATTTCCCGGTCCTGGGCCGGGCTCACGCATTTCCCCTGATACAGCCGTTTGAACAGCAGAGCGATGTCCCTGGTGCTGGTCAGGTTCTCCCTGCCGGCCGCCATGGCTTCTGTATCCATCATCTTCCGGCGGAGGACACTGTGGGTGTACCCATGGCGCTGCATATAGGCGTTGATCCGGTCCATGCCCAGCCGGTCGATGAGCAGGTTGGCGGCAGTGTTGTCACTTTCGGTAATCATCAGTTCCAGGGCCTCCTGGAGGGACACTTTGCTGCCGTACCCCCGTCCCTGGAGGACCCCTGCCCCGCCCACTACATTGTCCGGGGTAAGGGTGAAGGTTTCATTCCGGCTCAGGCTGCCGTTCTGGATGTCTTCATAGGCTTTGGCCAGGATGAAGACTTTGATCATGCTGGCAGCGGTCATGGTCTCACTGCCCCGGTACAGGCTCTGGTTGGTGGACAGATTGGTGAAGTACACCTGGGCAGGGCCGGCCGCCTGGATGATCCTGCCGATTTTCTGCATCCGGGGGCTGAGAGCAGCCCTGGCGGAAGCCGCCGGTGCACTGGCCTGGGCGGTACGGGGCATTCCCACCCCGGGCAGCAGAAGAAGGCCTGCCAGTACCAGGCCCATTCCCTTGTTCAATGGTTTCAAAAGAACTTCACTCCTTCTCCGGCCAGCCGCGCCTTCAGGCCCCCCATGAAACGGGGCCCCGGGTCGGTTTTGCCGTGATAATAGCCAGATATGTTTTCTTTCCATAAAGAGGTATGCCGGGCCAGGTCCTGCTGATAATGGCCCAGTACCCACTGGATAGTGGGGTATTTGCCCCGAAGATACCGGATCAGCCGTACATTGGCTTCCATCTGGGCCTGGGTCAGGTCTTCCCGGCCCTCCACACCGCCTACGTTCTCAATACCGATGGAGCACCAGTTCAGGCCGATGGCATGGCGGTTCAGAGCGGTTTCCGGGGTCAGCTGCCAGATGGTGCCGTCCCGGTCTACCAGGTAGTGGGAGGCCACATTCAAAGTGCCGTTTTTCAGCCGGGGATTTTCCTCGTTGTAAAAATACCGGTACACCCCGTCCCGGGAATTGGACGCCGTCCAGTGGACCACCACCGCCTGGGGCACAATGGTTTCCATTTCCCGGCCGTAGTGGATCCGGGCATAGTCCCTCATCAGCCGGCGGCGCAGGTCCGTAAAGGCAAGGGGACGGACCACCATGGCCGGTCTGGCGGGCGTGAGGGTTTCCTGTACCCTGGCGGCCCGGGCTGACGGTTCCGCCCCGGCGTATTTTCCCTGGACCGGGCTCCCAGGGCAGATGGCCAGGACCAGTACTCCCGCCAGCGCAAGGGCCTGCCCGGCCCGTTTTTTCTTGTTCATGGGCTCTCCTCCTTTCCGTCCATTGTACTCCTCAATTGTTTTTTCTTCCAGTCCGTTCAAAAAGAAAGGGACATTGCTCCCGCAACATCCCTTTGCCAAACGGAATTTTTCACTGTCCGACAGGACCGATTTCGATTTCGTCGATTTTTCCTTTTTCGATTTTAAAGATCAGACCCACCCCGGGCATTCCGGCCGCCTGGTAGATGATTTTATCCCCACGGACCTTGTCCGGTTTTCCGTAGGTCTCCTCCAGGACGGAAGCGTCCATGCCCACACGGATTCCTTCCGGGGTTGCCCAGCCGTTGTTGGCGGACACTTCTATATGATAGACGGCTCCTTCCGCCAGATGGATGGATACCCCATCCCCATATTCGTATTCCACCACCGATCCGGCTGGATGGGAAGAGGAATGTTCCTGTTCCGTTTCCGTGGGGGTGCCGTATATCTGCCGGACATAGGATTCCCCGGTCCCATAGCCAATGCCGCCCAGGTACAGGGATTTCTGGGGTACCGATGCCAATGCGGCCGAAGCAGCCAGTGTCAAAAGTGTCGTAAGACCTGCAATTGTCCATTTTTTCATCTGGTCCATCCTCCGTGTTTTTGAGAATTATTATTGATAACCATTTTATCATAATTATATGGCAATTTACAACTGTTTTTTAGAAAAGAGCAGAAGCAAGGCCCCCTGGGCGGCCGGGACGGGCTCCCCTCCGGGTAGCCCCTACGCCGTTGGGGGCGAATCCTCTCGTTCGATCTGTTGGACGTGATTGGCTGACTGTTGACAAAAAAAGTACTGCACATGTCCGATTTTCCCATGTGCAGTACTCTTTTTTCACTTTTTCCCCCCAAACAGACACCGCATGGAATTCAGCACGCAGAGGATCAGGACTCCGGTATCGGCGAAGATGGCGAACCACATGTTGATGAACCCCAGAGCCCCCAGAACCAGGCTGATGACCTTGATGCCGATGGCGAACACGATGTTCTGGTACACGATACCCACGCATTTCCGGGCGATCCGGATGGCTTTGCTGATTTTCAGCGGGTCGTCGTCCATGAGCACCACATCTGCCGCTTCAATGGCCGCATCGCTGCCCAGGGCCCCCATGGCAATCCCCACATCCGCCAGGGACAGCACCGGGGCGTCGTTGATCCCGTCCCCTACAAAGGCCACTTTCTCCTTGGGCTCTTTCCGGCGGATCAGCTCTTCCACCTGTTCCACCTTTCCCTGGGGCAGCAGCTCGCTGCGGACTTCGTCGATGCCCAGCTCTTTGGCCACCGCTTCCGCCGTCCGTTTCTCATCCCCGGTGAGCATGATCACCTTTTTCACCCCGTTGGCTTTCAGGGTCCGGACGGCTTCCACGGCATGGTCCTTGATCCGGTCGGCGATCAGGATGTGTCCATGGTATGCCCCGTCGATGGCCACATGGACCAGGGTCCCCACCATATGGCAGTTCACATAGGGAATGTGGAGCATTTCCATGAGTTTGGCGTTCCCGGCGGCCACGGTATGGCCGTCCACCCGGGCCACCACCCCTTTACCCCCGTATTCCTGGATATCCGTCACCCGGCTCCTGTCGATGGGTTTGCCGTAGGCCTGCTGGAGGCTTTTGCTGATGGGATGGCTGGAGGCACATTCCGCCAGGGCCGCCATTTCCAGCACTTTTTTTTCTTCCAGTTTGTTGTGATGGACGGCGGAAACTTCAAACACCCCCTGGGTCAGGGTCCCGGTCTTGTCCATCACCACATAGGCCGTATGGGCCAGGGTTTCCATATAGTTGGATCCCTTGATCAGGATCCCCTGCCGGCTGGCGCCCCCGATCCCCGCAAAGAAGCTGAGAGGAATGGACAGCACCAGGGCGCAGGGACAGCTGACCACCAAAAACAGTAGGCTCCGGTACAGCCACATGTGCCACAGAGGCGCCATGCCCAGGGCCATCCGCACCAGAGGAGGCAGCAGGAACAGGGCCAGTGCCGCGCTGCATACCGCCGGGGTATAGACCCGGGCGAATTTGGTGATGAACACTTCAGATTTCGCTTTCCGGGAGCTGGCGTCTTCCACCAGGTCCAAAATCCTGGATACGGTGGATTCCCCGAACTCTTTGGTGGTCTCTATGGTCAGCACCCCGCTGAGGTTGATGCAGCCGCTGATCACTTCATCCCCAGGGGCCGCTTCCCGGGGAAGGCTTTCCCCGGTGAGAGCCGCCGTATCCAGACTGGACCGGCCTTCCACCACCCGGCCGTCAATGGGGACTTTTTCCCCGGGCTGGACGATGATCCGGGTGCCGATGGCCACATCATCCGGGTCCACCCGGACCAGTTTCCCGTCCCGCTCCACATTGGCATAGTCGGGACGGATATCCATCAGTTCGCTGATGTTCCGGCGGCTTTTGTCCACGGCATAGTCTTCGAACAGTTCCCCCACCTGGTAGAACAGCATGACGGCCACCGCTTCTGCATAGTCCCCGTTCTGGTAGATGCCCAGACCGAAGGCCCCCAGGCTGGCCACCGCCATCAGAAAGTTCTCATCCAGCACCTGGCCCTTCCGGATATTTTTCGCCGCCTTCAGCAGGATGTCCCAGGCCACAGTCAGATAGGCCGCCAGATAGGGCAGCAGGTGGAGAAAGCGGTATTCCAGGTCCACCCCTTCCCCGCTCCAGGCATCCGGCAGAAAGGCCCCGGCCACCGTCAGCACAAAGGCGGCGGCGATCCGGCCGATCATGATCTTGTTTTCCTGTTCCATATTCCCATCCTCTCCGGTATCCATTCAGCCATTCTTTAACAGTAAATCTTGCAATCGTCATCCAGTTTGGCCACAGCCGCCTGGCAACGGCCCATGACTTCCGCCGGATCCGCCCCCTCTGCAAAGGTCACCTTCAGCCTCAGCAACATAAAGTTCAGCACCGCATCCTGGACTCCCGGAGTGGCCTTCACCGCTTCTTCCATCTTGGCCGCACAATTGGCACAGTCCACTTCCACTTTATAACTCTTTTTCATGATTCTTCCTCCTTGCTCTTGTCTAACGATTAAACAATCGTTTAATCGTTTTTCTGACTTATTTATACCACAAACCAAAAAAATAAGCAAGAGAAAGGGGAATTTTTCTTCTTTCTCTTGCTTATAATTCAATAACTGTTTATTTGTTTACAAAATGCTCAGCAGATGGTAGGCCACAAAGGTAACGATCCAGGCCGTTGCCAGCTGGAAGAAGGCTTCAAAAGCCGTCCATTTCCAGCTGCCGCTTTCCTTGTGGATGGTAGCCAGCGCCGCCGCACAGGGCACGTACAGCAGGCAGAAGATCATCAGGCACAGGGCGTTGAGGCTGGTGAACCCAATGGATTCCAGGTCAGCGGCAAATTCCGCCATGCCCGCTCCAGAGCTTGCGTTGGTAATGCCAAAGAGCACGGCACAGCTGGAAACCACCACTTCCTTGGCGGAAATCCCGGCCAGAAGAGCCAGACAGATCTGCCAGAAGCCCAGGCCGATGGGCCGGAAAACCGGCACCAGCACATGGCCCATAATGGCGCCGAAGCTTTCTCCTGCATCGGTGGTGTAGCCGCTGGGGCCGAAGTTCAGCAGGAACCAGATCAGGATGGTGGCCACGAAAATGGTGGTCCCGGCCTTTTCCAGGTAACTCTTCACCTTTTCCCACATGTAAATGCCCACAGTATGCATATCCGGCAGCTTGTATTCCGGCAGCTCGATGAGCAGGAAGTCTTCCGTCTGGCGGTGCTGGGCCTTTTCAATGCCATGGAGCACCAGAGCCACCAGGATGGCCACCGCCAGCCCGATCAGGTACATGGAATAGGCCACTACCATGGCATGGCTGCCGAAGAACATCTCTGCAAACAGGATATAGATGGTGAGCCGGGCGTTGCAGCTCATAAAAGGCGTCACCAGCATCACCTTGTACCGGTCCCGCTTATGTTCCAGGGCCCGAGATGCCATCACAGCCGGCACCGTGCACCCAAAGCCCAGGAGCATGGGGATGAAGGCCTTCCCCGACAGCCCCAGACGGCTCATCACGTCTTCCATTACATAGGCCACCCGGGCCATATACCCGGAATCTTCCAGGAAACCCAGTGTCAAAAACAGGATCAGGATATTGGGCAGGAAGGTGACAATGGTCCCCACGCCCCCCAGGACCCCGTCGATGATCAGGGATTTCAGGGCATCGCTGACGGACCAGGCGGTGAGCAGCCCTTCCAGTCCGTCTCCGAACCAGCCGATGAAGTCTTCCATATACCCCTTCAGCCAGTCCCCTACGGTAAAGGTCAGGAAGAACACCACCGCCATGATCAGCAGGAACACGGGGATCCCCCAGAACCGGTCCGTCAGCACCTTGTCCAGCCGGTCCGTCAGCTTGTCGCTTTCTTCCTTGTGGAGCAGCACTTCGTGGATGATTTCTTCAATGAAATCATATTTTTCCCGGATGATCCGGGTTTCGTAGTTCTGGTCCAGGATATCCGGCCGGTCCACCGGGTGTTTTTTCAGCACTTCCTGGTCCTGTTCCAGCAGCTTGATGGCATGCCACCGGGGATTGATGATGTCCGGATATTTCACTTCCAGTTCCGCGATCAATTGGTCGATCCGGTCCTCAATGGGATCGGAATAGACCATGGCGTACATTTTGTGGTCCAGCCGGTGGGCCCCCACGGCCTTGTGGTCGTGGATCAGCGGGTCCGTGTGTTTGGCGTCCCGGTGATGGATGGCCGCATGGAGCAGCACGTCCAGACCCCGGCGCTTCCGGGCGGAAACAGGGATCACCGGGATTCCCAGCATTTCCGGCAGCCGGTGCAGGTCGATTTCCATCCCCCGTTTTTCCACAATGTCCATCATATTGAGGGCCATAACCACCGGCTTCCCCAGTTCCAAAAGCTGGAGGGTCAGATACAGGCTCCGTTCCAGGGCGGACGCATCCACCACGTTGATGATCACATCCACTTCGTCACTGAGGATGAAGTCCCGGGAAACGATTTCTTCCATGGTATAGGAGGTGAGGCTGTAGGTGCCGGGCAGATCCACCAGGTGGATGTTCATGTTGTGGCGCCGTATGGCCCCTTCCACCTTTTCCACGGTGACCCCGGGCCAGTTGGCCACCTTCAGGTTGGCGCCGGTAAAGGCATTGAACAGGGTGGTCTTCCCGCAGTTGGGGTTCCCGATGAATCCGATGGTCAGGTTCTGGGCATCGTGGAGATGCTTTTCAGGCTGCTGCATATCAGTCATGGTCCACCTCCACCTTGTCCACGGTAATGTTCCGGGTCATGTTGTAGCCCAGGGCAAACCGGGTGCCCCGGAGCAGGATCACCATAATCCCCTTTCCCTTCCGGGTGATGCAATGGATCCGGGTCCCCAAGGTCATCCCCAGGGCCTGGAGCCGCCGTTCAATCTGGAACGGCAGATCGATCTGAGTAACGACTGCAGACTCCCCTGTCTGCAAATCCTTTAAAAGCATGTTCTGTTTTCCCCCTGTAAGTAAATTCAGCGGTAAAGGAAACTGCCCAGTAACTGAAGGCCCGTATCCCTTTATGCATAACTAACCGCATTTGTAATTATAATCAATTACCCGGGTATTGTCCACAGGGGGAGGGGCGGCCGGGACGGGCTTCCCTGCGGGAATCCCCTACACCGTTGGGGTCAAGGGTTTTCGTGCTATTGATTGGACGGGATCGGCACAGGGACGATGAAAACCGTTTTCCCCCATCCCTGCCGAATCTCCGATCGTGGCGGTG
>NZ_FR902083.1:19203-31345 GCF_000437815.1 Acidaminococcus sp. CAG:542 | reverse complement strand
CCGAATCTCCGATCGTGGCGGTGTAGGGGCGAGCCGCAGGCCCGCCCTTCCCTGGCCTCCTACTGCATCACATTGACATTTTGATTGATTCCCTCCAACACCTTCCTGATCTGCAGCCAAACATCCATATCGTTGCCAAACAGTACATTGACTGTCCCACGATCGGTAAACGGACTTTTCAGCAAAATGGAATTATCCTTCAGAAAGCCATTCACAGACAAATAATCAATGAGCTGCTTGACAAAATAAATCTGGTTGTCATTCAGGTTTTCCTGATTGATGTACTTGGCAAATGCCTGATTCAGTGCTTCTTTATCCATTCCTACCACTGAACGTACAAATTCTCCCAGCGGTTGGTTCTGATATTCGTTATGGTACTGTTCCTCTGTTCCCAGACGGTTCCACAACAAATCTTCCAAATCATCCATATCAACCTTTTGCATTGGCTCATTGTTCCGTAATTTTCGGATGGCCGGTATGTCTTCGTGTTGTTTCAAATAGAATTCCACTTTTTTCCTGTAATTGTCCAGGACTGGCGGTGCAACAGGTTGTTCATCCGGTCCTGTTTCCTTAATCTGTAACAGTGTATCCGTAAAATCCGTCTCATAGATTACTGCTTTGCCTTTTGGAATCAGTTTCATCAGATCCCGCAGTTCTTTGCGGATTTTTTCCCATTGGCTGATGCCTGCTTTCTGAAGATAATCTGTATGGAGAAGGCTAGTGATGAACTCTTTCTTCTGCTGTACAGCCGGGATAGTTCCCAAATGGGTCAAAGCCTCCAGCTTCTTTCTCAGATCCGTCAATCCACGGGGATAGGCTTTTCCTTCTGCACTGGCAAGTTCCAGCTGATACAACAGGGCATCAAACCGCACTGCATTAAAATCT
Organism: Acidaminococcus sp. CAG:542; assembly: GCF_000437815.1. NCBI lineage: Bacteria > Bacillati > Bacillota > Negativicutes > Acidaminococcales > Acidaminococcaceae > Acidaminococcus > Acidaminococcus sp. CAG:542. The sequence continues at coordinate 30,460 of NZ_FR902083.1, read as the reverse complement.
TTATCCTCATTTTGCATCAGCGGCCCCAGATGTTTCTGGAGGTTCTCCACATCCTGATAGGCCAAAGCTGTAAACCGGTCTTTTTCCTGGAACCCATCCACATACTGGAGCTGCATCTGTACGGCAAAATTGTCCCTGGGCAGCGTCTGAATCTTAGTAATGACCTTTTCCACCAGTTCGTTCCTAACATTCTGCAATTCTGCCGTTTGCTGCTCCAGTTTCTGCAGCCGGAAGATCAGTTCCACTTCCAAAGAAAACACTCCCTGGGCCAGGGACACAACACCGCTGGCTTCGATTCCATTTGGGTTTTCCTGGAAAAAGTCGAAGTTCCCGCACAGATCAAAGATATAAAATTCCTTTTTATCTTCTCCATCCAGTAATTTTGGACAGGTCCGGGTTCCCCGGCCAATCATCTGCCAGAATTTGGCACGGCTCAGCACCGGTTTAAAAAATACAAGATTTAAAATAGAAGGGACATCCACCCCTGTATCCAGCATATCCACCGAAATCGCCACCTGGGGCAGTTTCTTTTCATCAGAAAAATCATCCAGTGCCTGCTGGGCGTATTCGATATAGTTGTCAATGACCGTACAGTAATCATCGCTCAGTTCGGGATACATTTCCTTCCAGACCTTCAGGATGGCTTCTGCATGAGCGTGGCTCCGGGCAAAAATAATGGTTTTGCCAATGGTGCTGTTGTACCGGATACGGATACCATCTGTCATCAAGACGGACAAAGCCTTTTTGATGGTATCCTTGTTGAAGATTTTCTGATTCAGCGCCGATCCATCGATGGACTGGGGCAGGTTTCCCTCTTCATCGGTGAACGTGTCCTCATAGGCCTTTTTTTCTTCGTCCGTCAGGTCTTCATAACGGATGCCTTCCTGCATCAGTTTCAGTTTGCAGTCCACCACATGATAGGGCACAAGGAACTTGTCCTTTACCGCCTGCTGCAGGTCATAGTTATAGGTGGGCACCCCATCCTCAAGATCAAATACACTGTAGGTATTCCGGTCGATTTCATCCCGGGGCGTCGCTGTCAGTCCAACCAAAAGTCCATCAAAGTAATCAAAAATAGCCCGATATTTGTTGTAGAGACTGCGGTGGGCCTCATCCACAATAATCAGGTCAAAATGGCCGCAGGTAAACATCCGGTGTCCCGTTTCGTCACGGATTCCATCAATGCAGTGGATCATGGTCTGGTAGGTGGAAAACACGCCCCGTGCACTGGGATTGGCATTTTTTTCGGTCAGGTTGGTGATGGTCAGATTGGGCAGATTGTTCCCAAATGCTTTCTTGGCTTGGAGTACAAGACTGTTCCGGTCTGCCAGAAACAGGAAATTTCGAATCCATCCATGACGGAGCAGCACATCCACCAGAGAAATGACGGTACGAGTCTTGCCGCTGCCGGTAGCCATTACCAGCAGTGCTTTTCTCCGGTTCCGCTGATCAAAAGCTTCACAGACTGCTTTCACAGCCGCCAGCTGATAATACCGTCCGGCAATATGGCTGTCCAGCTGAGCATTGATCAGGGGCTGTTTCGTTCCCATCTTGTAAAATTCTTTTTCCAGATCGCTGCGGGAATAAATCCCACTGACCGTCCGTTCCGGGTATCCGCCTTTCTGATCCTCCACGATCCTGGTTTCAAATCCATTGGTCAAAAAAATGATAGGACGCTGGCCAAACCGTTTTTCCAGACTGTCTGCATACAGCTTCCCCTGTTTCCGCCCGGCAGCCACATCCCGGCTGGTCTTTTTGGCCTCCACAACTGCCAGGGGTTTCCCATCCTGGCCAAACAGCACATAATCCGCTGCTCCATACCCGGTTGGGCTGGGCATCTGATCAACAGGATATTCATCCACCCAGTTTTGACCCCGCACCCAGCCGGCTTCTGCAAGCATGACATCAATATAGGCCTTGCGGGTATCGGCTTCAGACATGGTTTCCGGAGGCAGATGGAAGCCCTGTGCTTTTTCTTTCCGGAGAGCCGTTGCTTCAGCCTCTGCCGCAGCATATTTTGCCTGGAAGGCCTTTAGTTCATTTTCTTTTTTCTCCAGAGCCGCCTTTGCTTTTGCCAGCTCTGCGGCCTGTTTTTCCAGGGTTCCTGTATCTGCCTTTAGAGGCTGAGAAATCCGTGCAGCAGAAAAAGCCTCTTCAGGCAGTTCGATCTGGCTGTAGCTGTATGCAATAAAACGCAGAAACATATACAAAGATTCCAGTGCCAGTACCGCCTGTTCCTGAGATACATTTTTACGGCTCTGGGGGCCTGCATGAGCTGCCGTATTCCCGATTCTGCGGATGTACTCCAGCCGAAGCTGGAGCTTGGCATCCACAATGGCTTTGAATTCATCGGTATTCAGCAAAGTGATGAGATTATCCTGATAAGGGATATGGAGATCCCGGTCGATGGAATACATCCATTTTACAGCAGTTTCCATGGCCTTCCGGCAGGTCATGGCACAGATGGCCGGATCGATGGCCAGGACTTTTTCTGCATTGCTGGCAACGTCATAAAGCGGTTTGAATTTGGGGTCCTGCTGTAAAAAATCAAAGTTTCCCATCATACCAGACTCCTTATCAGGAAAGGTTTCACTTCCCCCTATACTTTATCACATTTTGTATCATTTTTCTGCTGTTCTCTGTGGACAATTTTGATTTATCGATGTGATTTTTTAATCGTGCAAATTTTCTCTGTTCCAATATTTTAGGTATTGGAACTACTAGTTGCTTTATAGCAGAAAGATTTAATGTTTTCTGTGCTATTCCTTTTACTTGCCTATCAATCTGCTGTTGAACATTGCTTGATAAAAGAGCACTATGCAAAAAATCACTATCTACAATCTCATGTTTAGGTTTTAGATAAGCGATATGCCGTTGAAAAAGAAACTTTTTATTATTTTTGACTACGGCCGAATGTCCATATGAACCAACCGTTGATAAAATAATATCTCCCATTTCAATTGGGGTCCGTACTATAAGACTGTTATAAGTTTCTTGAGTAATGTATTTTTCTGTATTGTAGGAAATCTCATTATTGACAATATTAGAAACAAAGATAAACGGAATACCACATGATACAAATTCAGGAGGCTGATGCGTGCCATCGGTGATTATTTTACAAACTTCATTCAGTCTATAGTGTTGCCTTTCATTACTAAACATCTCCACAAATCGGGATTTGACTAAATTATCAAGTTCGACTATTTCTTTTTTCCGTGCATCTATGATATTTTCAACCAAGCCTAAAACATTAATTATTCGTTGTTGTTCATCTCTCGATACTAAATTAAATGGCTCATTCTTGTAGTCCTTAAAATAAATATGAGGAATTGTTGCACCAGTAAAGTATTTTTCCAGATGCATATGGCAAATGACATAGTAAAGATATTGAGGAAGAACATTATCCCTTGGCAGCAAATATTGCAATGTCCCAATAACGGATGATTTCTCTGGACATAAAATAGCTCTTCCGATACCAGCTCCATCTTTGATTACAGCAATATATGGTTTTTCTTGATGAAAGAAATTTACCTTGCCAAGAAGACCTGAGGCTCCATAAATTGGATATACCCCTTTATTACTTGGTATATCAGATTGTTTGATATTTGACGATGCTTTTTCGCAAACATCTCCTAGTTTTACTTTCATGATTATCTTATATCTCCAAATCTAAAAAATCACTTTAACATTTTTTCCAAGGTAAGCATATCCTGATTAATTTGTTCTTCTAAAGTCTTTAGATTTGCCATAATCTCACTGGTCGGTGGGTATTCCACCGGCACATACTCGATTTCTTTGTACTTGTTGATGGACAGGTCATAGTCGTTATCCACGATTTCCTGTTTGGGTACAAAGAAACTCTGTTCCGTCCGTTTCCGACTTTTTTCTGCTTCCCGGTTATGGTAGCGCTGGATGATATCCGGAATGTCGTTCTCCTGTACAGGGGACCGTTTGTCATCCAGAGAAAATCCATCGGCTTTCATGTCGTAGAACCATACATCATCGGTGCCGCCGGCTCCGGTTTTGGTGAAGATCAGGATGGCCGTGGACACCCCGGCATAGGGCTTGAAGACCCCGCTGGGCATGGAAATGACGGCTTCCAGGCGCTGGCTCTCGATGATTTCTTTCCGGATGGCCTTATGGGCCTTGGAGGAACCAAACAGTACCCCATCCGGGACGATGCAGGCGCACCGTCCGCCGTTCTGGAGCATCCGCACGAAAAGAGCCAGGAAAAGGAGTTCTGTTTTCTTGGTTTTCACCACTTTCAGCAGGTCATCGGCCACCACATCATAATTCAGGCTGCCCTTAAAAGGGGGATTGGCCAGAATCAGGGAATACCGTTCTGTATCAGCATTCTGTTCTGACAAGCTGTCTTTGTACTGAATATCCGGATTTTCCACCCCGTGGGTCATCATATTCATAGCCCCAATCCGCAGCATGGTCCGGTCCATATCGTACCCATGGAACATCTCATCGTTGTAATGTTTCTTGCTCTTTGGTTCAAACAGCACCTGGTCCCGGTAATGTTCCCTGAGGTATTCCCCGGCAGCTACCAAAAATCCACTGGTCCCGCAGGCAGGGTCACAGATTACATCTTCCGGGTTGGGCGTCACCAGGTCCACCATCATACGGATGATATGCCGGGGCGTACGGAACTGACCATTGGTCCCGGCAGTAGCGATTTTGGACAACAGGTATTCATAGAGATCTCCCCGGATATCGCTGTCCTTCCAATCGATTTCGTCCATGGCCGTAACAATCTGTTCCAACAGTTGGGGTGTGGGAATCTTGAAAATGGCATCGGCCATGTATTTGGAATAGGCACTTTCTTCATCCCCGTGAAGTCCCTTGATAAAAGGAAATACCTGTTCCTGGACAATTTTATACATTTCTTCAGCAGGATAGTTTTTAAATTGGGACCACCGGCACAGCTGATGAGTTTCATCGAAGATACTGTTATAAGGAATTCCCAGCATCAGGCTGCTGGAACTTTTTTCGTTGTCCACCACATCCAGTTCCCGGATGAACATCAGGTACGTAATCTGTTCGATCACATCCAGCGGATTGGTAATTCCACCGGTCCAAAACATTTGCCAAAGACGGTCTACTTTATTTTTCAGTTCACCAGTAATCACAGCCAGCACCCCTTGTACGGATTATTCATTCAAGCAAAGCATCATGAAGCCATTATATCATACTTTTCAGTTTTCCTCTTCTCAAGGAAGCAGGTCATTTGTGTCAACAGGTTCTCGTTGAAACCTTTATCACAGTATAGTTATCCATTCATATCCGAAAGTGAAGCGTGCTGCATGACCTCCGGCCAAACCCATCCACCGTCCTGTGGACGGTCCCCCTTCCCTTTCAGGGAAGGACTTCAACGTGGTATGCCTGCTTATGCCCCCATGGTATGTAGAGCTTTGTCTTTTTGATCTTTTTTTCTCTTATTAAACTATATTATATTAATCTATACTATACTAATCTATGCCGCCATCTGACGGACATCCTGGATACCCGTTGGTATGCCATTGGTTGCCCGGGGAAACGGACCCCCGTGCAGGCGGGCGGCTCTGGCGATATTTTGCCTTCGGCAAAAATCTTGAACCGCCCCTACGGCGGTGGGCGTGGCATAGGATGAAAATCGGACCGCACGACTGTACCGGCTGGCACCAACGCAACTGTCTTTACATCCTTGCCCTTCCATGTAAACTGTGGGATAATTAATAGAGTGAAAAAAAGAAGCAAAACAGCACTGGAAACAAGGAGATGGCACTATGGTAGCAGCAGACTGTATGGGAAAGTACATTCTCCAGCACTTGGAGGAGGCACTGGAAAACCACTGGGTCCAGGTGTATTATCAGCCGGTGATCCGTACCCTTACAGGGGATCTGTGCGGTCTGGAGGCCCTGGCCCGATGGGTGGACCCCCAGTCGGGAATCCTTTCCCCGGCCACCTTCATCCCGGTGCTGGAAGAGGCCCGGCAGATCCACCGGCTGGATGCTTATATGCTGGAAGAAGTGTGCCGCACCATCCGCCAGCGGCTGGATGCCAACCTTCCCATCATCCCGGTTTCCTTCAACCTGTCCCGGTATGATTTCTCCAGCCTGGATGTTTTTTCCCTGGTGGAAGATACCCGGCAGAAATACAACATTCCCCGGGATTTCCTCCATGTGGAGATTACGGAAAGCGTCCTGGCCCAGAATGCGGGAGAGGTGCATCAGGAAGTGGACCGGCTCCGGGCTGAAGGCTACGAGGTGTGGCTGGATGATTTCGGCAGCGGCTTCTCTTCTCTCAACATCCTGAAGGACTTCCAGCTGGATCTGATCAAGCTGGACATGGGCTTCCTCCGGAATTTTACGGAAAAGTCCCGGACCATTGTTTCTTCAGCCATTACCATGGCCAAGCGTCTGAGGCTCAAGACCCTGGTGGAAGGGGTGGAAACCCGGGAACAGGCGGACTTTTTGGCCTCCATCGGCTGCGGACGGCAGCAGGGCTTCTACTATGGAAAGCCCCAGCCTCTGAAGGATACCCTGGCTTTGATGGAACAGGAAAAACGGGTGGTGGAACCCCGGAAGTGGTGCCACTATTATGACCGGGCCAGCGGCGAAATCCACGAAACGAACAGTCCCCTGGCTCTTTTTGGCATGGATGAAAAAGGGGCCATCCGTTATCTTTATACCAATGGGGCTTATGACAATGCCATCCGCCACATGGGCTATACCCTCCAGGAGATCCAATACAATCTGAATCATCCGGAAAACAGGGATGCCCTCCGCACCTACCTGTTCTGTGTGGAACGGTCCCGGACCACGCACCGACCGGAATCCTATGTCTACATCGACGGCGGAGATTACGTGCTGGTCCGGCTCCAGGTGGTCTGTGAGATGAACGGCCATCTGCTGATCACCACCACCCTCACCAACGTTTCCCAAAGCAACGCCCAGATCCGCCAGAACAAAATGGATGCCAATCTCCGGTATCTGTACAGCATGTTCGATGATGTGAACCTGGTGGATTTGAAAAAAAATACCATTGAGATGCTTTATGCCAACAACAACTCCAGCCATGTGTCCAGTCCCCGGAAGTTCCAGGATATCCGGACGGCCTTGAAGGATTTTGCCCGGAAGAGGATATTCGAGGAAGACCAGGCGACTTATCTGGCCTTCACGGACCCGGACACCGTGCTGGCCCGCATCCAGAAAAGCCCCACCGGAAGGATTTCCCAGCTGTTCCGGTGCCGGAACAGCACGGGCAACTACACCTGGCGGGAATGTATGGCCATCCAGCTGACCCATGGGGACAGTTCTCTGATGCTTACGGCAGACCGGACCCTGGAAGATGAGGATAGAATGCCGGTTGTTCCTGCAAAAACGGCGGAGGTCCTCCCTACCCTGCTCTGGGACAGCCTGAAAAAGAACACCCAGATCAAATATTTCTGGAAGGACCGGAACCGCCGTTTTCGGGGGGCCAGCCAGGCCTTTCTGGACCATTACGGCTTCCAGTCTGAAAAAGAGATTATCGGGAAAACCGATGAGGACATGAACTGGCACCGGGATAATATCCCCTACCGACAGGATGAACTGGATGTCCTGCAAAAGGGAATCACTGTTAAAGACGTGCCGGGAGAATGTATCGTAAAAGGCCAGCTCCATCCCATTACCTGCAGCAAATGGCCCCTGTACTGGAACGGGCAGATCATCGGGCTTATGGGATATTTTCTGGATATGGAGAAACTGAACCGAAAGCTGCGTCACGAACTCCCCACACCCTATGATGATGTAATATCCGGTCTGCGGAACCGGCAGGGATTCCTGGAAGACCTGATCCACTGCCAGGAAGATACAGAAGGAGAGGCCCGCCTCTATTGTCTGATTTTACTGGAAAGCTGTTTTGACAACTATCTGAAAAAAAGCTACGAACCGGCTCTGCTCCAGGATCTGATCCGGAAAGAGGCTCAGATTATCCAGAACCTGGCTGGCAAAGATTCCGCCATTTCCCGGCTCTACAATTCCACCTTTGCCATTATCCGCCGGGAAGCCAACCCGGAAGAATCGGAAGCCCTGGCCCGGAAGATCCAGAAACGGCTCCAGGCCATCCACCAGGTCAACGGGAACCCGGTAACGGTAACTTTCCGCTGGAGCATCGTCCATTCCACCGATCCTCTGCTGAAGAAAAAAATCGGTCCCAGCCAGATCTATCGGCTGGCGCTGAAGAAGTTGAGGGAAGAATAAAAGGGACTGCTGCACGCAACGTGCAGCAGTCCCTTTTATTCTTCCACCACTTCCGCCTTGAACACCATAATGGTATCCGCATCGCTGCAGCAGAACTCGGCGGTGCCTTTAGGCTGGCCGGGGATCTGGCCTCCGTACCGGAGAATGTCGATGTAGGGAAAGGCACAATGCATGGCCATGGGGCAGATTTTGCCCCGGTCTTCGTCGAAATCGAAGACCTCCCCCACATGATGGCCCCGGTGGCAGCCCATCTTCCCCCGCCGGTCGGTAACGGTGATCCGGATCTTCGGTCTGCGTCCAGCCATGGCTTTCTCCCTATTCCAGGGTCAGCAGCAGAGCCATTTTAAAGGGCTTTTCTGCCTTCACCCAATGGAGCCCGTTTTTGGCGAACCGGAACTGTTCCCCCGCTTTCAGTGTATGGGCCTTTCCTTCGTAACCGATGATCCCTTCCCCGTCCAGGGCAAAGATCAGGGCATCCCCGGGGGCCGCATGTTCACTGAGACCGGTGCCGGCGTCAAAAGCCATGACCACGAATTTCATCTTTTCATTGTGGACCACATCCATATTCACGATCCGGCCTTCCTGATAGGGCAGCAATTCTGCCAGTTTGAATGCTTTGCCTGCTTCCACTGCTTTGTTCATGATATCCTCCTTCTGAATCTCTACTTCCACATACACCGTATCCACTTCTGCGCTCATGCCCACAGGGACTCCTGTAGGAGTCAGGATGCTCTGACCCGGTTCCAGCACCGTGCCTGCCAGGGCTCCGGTGAGCTGGAGCCGGCCTTCCTGGACCAGGAGCAGTTTGTAATAGGGATAGATCTCCCCGCTGATGTCCGTCCCAGCCCCCAGAGAAAAGACCCACACCGGGTTCCGTCCTCCGGCGATCTGCTGGGAAACCGTGCACCCGGCCACCGGCTGATGGGTCCGGCCCAGAGAAAACACCTGTCCCGCCGTCAGTTTCATGGGTACCACCTGCTTTCCTTTTGTTGGTTGTATTGTAACATGGGAAAAAGGGAAAGTACGTTGGTGAGACAACAAAAAAAGCTGCTGCTCTTGCAACAGTCCCCTTTTTTATTCCTCCCCCTCCGGCAGCTTCTGGAAGAACTTACGGATCAGCACAACTGCCAGGAGGAAGCCGCAGAAATCGGAAACGCTCTGACTCCATTCCAGGCCGGTGATTCCCAGGGCCCTGGGCAGCACCAGCAGAGTGGGAATCAGGAACAGGCCGCTGCGTCCGGCGGCCACCAGCATGGCTCCGGCGGTTTTCCGGGTGGTCTGGAGACACATGTTGGTTAAAATGGTGAGAGGCACCAGGAAGAAGGTAAGGGCCTGGCACCGTAAGGTACGGGACCCGATGGCAATCACCAGGGGATCATCCCGGAACTGTTCCAGGATGGGTACCGCCCACACAATGGCAGCGGCAGCGGCTATGAGAGCGAACAGGGTGCCGCTTTTCACCGCAAACCAGAAGCCTTCCCGGAGCCGGCGGTACTTTTTGGCTCCGTAGCTGAACCCGCATACCGGCTGGAAACCCTGGCCGAAGCCGATAATCACGGAGGCCGCAAAGAAACTGAGCCGGGTGACGATGGACATGGCTGCAATGGCCGCATCCCCGAAGGCCCCGGCCGCCACATTGAGGAAAATGGTGGACAGGCTCTGGGTGCCCTGGCGGATCAGGGACGGAGCCCCTCCAGCGATGATTTCCTTCAGGATGGGCCAGGATGGATGCATGTTCTTCAGCCGGATGGGGATGTTGGCCCCCTGCCGGGTCATGAAAAGGAGGATGCAGAAACTGACAAACTGGCTGAGGATGGTGGCATAGGCTGCCCCGGCCACCCCCAGATGGAACTGGAAGATAAAGAGAGGATCCAGGAACACGTTGAGGAATCCTCCGATGGTGATCCCCACCATGGCAAAGGCGGCGCTGCCCTGGAACCGGAGATGGTTGTTCATCACCAGGCTGGACATCATTACGGGCGCCCCCACCAGGATCACGCTCATGTACTGGACTGCATAGGGCAGGATGGTAGGGGTGGAACCGATAAGGGTAGCCAGCTGGGGAGCGAACAGGTTCCCCACCACTGCAATCAGAAGGCCGCAGAGAAACACGTACAGGAAGCTGGTGGAAGCCATGGTTTCCGCCTCCGGCCGGCGTCTGGCCCCCAGGAGCCGGGAGATGCTGTTGCCGGAGCCGATGCCGAAAAAGAAGGCAATGGCATGGATGATGGCCATGGTGGCAAAGGTGACCCCCACCGCTGCAGTGGAGGCGGTATCGATTTTGCTGACGAAATAAGTGTCCGCCATATTGTAGAAGCTGGTGCACATCATGCTGATAATGGAGGGCAGGGCCAGGGAAGCAATCAAAGGCTTCACCGGGGCCTCCAGCATCTTCTGGTACTTTCTGGCTTCTTTGGAAGGCTGAGGTGCTGTATCTGACATAAGAAAACCGCCAATCTGTCCGGACTGGGCTGGACAAGTATTTTTTCTATTATACCATAAAGGAGCTGTTGCATGAGCAACAGCTCCTTGTCAATGGTCAATTGTCAATGGCCGATGGAGGCTCTTATTTCCCCAGGGCATCTGCCTGGATGATGGCGGCATAGAGCTGATCTTCGGTTACGTCGGCCACCATGTTGTGGATGCTTTCTCCGGGCACACAGGCAGCTCTGGCAATCTGCCGGATCTGTTCATCGGTGGTGATGCCCAGTTCGGCCAGGGTGGTGGGCAGGCCTACTTCTTTGCAGAAGCCCTGGACATCCCGGAATTCATCCTCTTCCACCCCTTCCAGCACCAGCTGGACCAGGGTACCGAAAGCCACACAGTTTCCGTGAGGAGCGCTGTGACCGCCCAGGGAGGTGATCCCGTTGTAGAAGGAATGGGCACAGGCCAGCCCGCCGTTGTCCGCCCCCACCCCGGACAGGTACACATTGGTCTCGATGATGGCATCCAGGGCCGGGGTCACCACCTGGTGTTCCACGGCGGTTTTGGCCTGGGCCCCGTAGTTCCGGAGGTTTTCGTAGCACAGT
>NZ_FR902083.1:11118-19148 GCF_000437815.1 Acidaminococcus sp. CAG:542 | reverse complement strand
CATGGCGGACCGGGTGATCCCGCCGTTTTCCAGGCTGGGCGCATCGGTCCGATAGCAGGCCCGGGCTTCAAAATAGGTCCCCAGGGCATCCCCCATGCCGGCCACCAGGAACTTCACCGGTGCATGGGCGATGATATAACTATCCACCAGCACCCCGTCCGGATTGTTGGGATAGAACAGGTAGCTGTTGAAGGAACCGTCGTCGTTATAAATCACGGACAGCCCGGTGCAGGGAGCATCAGTGGCTACCACTGTGGGAATGATCACCACCCGTTTTCCTTCGTAATGAGCCGTGGCTTTGGCGGTATCGATGGCGGACCCGCCGCCGACCCCTACCACCACATCGATGTTTTCCGCCCGGACCATTTTCCGGAACTTGTCGATTTCCCCTACACTGGAGATGCCTCCGAACACTTCGTAGTGCCGGTGGGTATCGCTGGTGCCGAAGCTTTCTTCCAGTTTGTTATGGCAGGTCCGGTGGCCGCTCCGGCTGCAGATGAACAGCCAGTTCTTCCCCAGATCCTTGAAATAATCGTAGAATTCCTTCAGGGCTCCACTCCCCTGTACATATTTCAGCGGTGCACGCATGAGACGCAGTCTTGCCATAGTGAGTTCCTCCTTTGTACTGAAAATCTCTCTCAACCAGAGAAATCGTGTCCTTTGGAGACAGATTTTTGTTTATTGTATTATACCATAAAAGATAAGTTTTTAACAATAATTATTGATTCTTTAAAAGATAAACAAAACGGTTTTCTATAAGTTTTATGCCTTGCGTGTTTTTTCCAAAAATTCAGTAGGCGAACGTTCCAAAATATGTTACAATAGTTTTACAGAGTTTTTACATTTTTACAAAGTCTTTATAAAGGAGGAAGATTTGTATGAAACTCAAAAAGTGGCTGGCTGCGTCCGCCATCTGTGCCCTGGCCCTGGCTGTTGGTGCCTGCGGGGGCAAGAAAGCTCAGAAAGCGTCCGGTGAATGGAAACCCAACAAGGACATCAAGGTCATTGTAGCCTACAAGGCAGGGTCCGGCACGGATACCGGTGCCCGGGTACTCTGCAAGGATGCGGAAAAATTCGTAGGCAAGACCCTGATCATCGAAAACAAACCCGGCGCTGACGGAAAGATCGGCTGGACGGAACTGTCAAAAGCCAAACCGGACGGCTACACCATCGGCTTCATCAACCTGCCCACCTACACCACCCTGGCTCTGGCCAAGAATGCTTCCTTCGATGACAAGAGCATCGTTCCCATCTGCAACCATCTGAAGGAAACCGGGGTTGTGGTAGTCCGGAAGGACAGCCAGTTCAACAGCCTGAAAGATCTGGTGGAATATGCCAAAGCCCATCCGGGCGAACTGAAGGCTTCCACCAACGGGGTACAGGCTTCCAACCACACGGCAGCCCAGCTGCTGTCCACCACCGCCAAGTTCAAATACAATGCGGTGCCTTACGGCGGTACCGCTGACCAGCTGCTGGCCCTGCGCCAGGGCGAAGTGGACTTCTCCTGCGCCAAACTGGGGGATGTGGAACCTCTGATCCGGGGCAGCAACGCAGCCCTGAAACTGTTGGGCGTATTCTCTGAAAAACGCCTGGACAACTACAAAGATGTGCCCACCCTGGGTGAACTGGGCTACTACAACAAGTGGTACGGCTCCGCCCGTGCTCTGGTGGCTCCCAAAGGCACTCCGGAAAACATCATCAAATTCTATGAAAATGCCTTTAAGATGACCATGACCGATGAACAGACCATCCGTGACCACAAGAACGCCGGTCTGGAACTCCACTACATGGACAGCAAGGAACTGGGCAAACTGATCCAGGAACAGATGACCTTCTGCAAAGACGTGGTCAGCAAACTGTACCAGGACGCCTGAATGACACAAGCGGAATAAATCGGGGGCTGCCAGGGTGCAGCCCCTCTTTTGAGGGGAAACCATTATGAAAAAATCGGAACTCAGTGTAGTGATCTTCATGCTGGGATTCTGTGCCTTCTTCTTTTACGAGACACTGCAACTGCCTCCGGCGGCACAGAGCTATCCCAAATTCGTCATCGGCCTGTTGGCCGTGCTGACTCTCATGCAGCTGGTGAAGATGGCCTGCAGCTGCCACGGCCATTTCACCATTGTCAACGATCTGCCGGAAGTGTGGACCCATTTCCTGCCCAGGCAGTTCTTCACCTTCCTGATTGCCTCCATCCTTTTCTTTGTGCTGATGGTGCTGATCGGATTTTATCCTTCTGCTATTTTATATCTCCTGTTCATGCTGCACTTTTTCCACATTGAAAAGAAGTATATGGCCATCACCCTGGTGGTGCTCATGGCCCTGATCTATATTGTCTTCAGCGAATTCCTGTCCGTGCCTCTGCCGGACGGCCTGCTGCTGGAAGAACTGCTCTAGGAAAGGGAGGATGAAAGAATGGAAAATCAATACGCATTGATGGCCATGGGGTTCATCAACGCCCTTTCGCCTATAAATATCGTCATTATGATCGCCAGCGTGACCATGGGGATCGTCATCGGGTGCATGCCCGGGCTTTCGGCGGCCATGGGGGTGGCCCTGCTGCTGCCCCTGACCTTTGGGATGGAACCTTCCGCCGGGCTGATCATGCTGGGAGGCATCTACTGCGGGGCCATTTTCGGGGGCTCCATTTCCGCCATCCTGATCCACACCCCCGGTACACCGGCATCGGCGGCCACAGCCATCGACGGGTATGCCATGACTTTAAAGGGCAAGGCCGGGAAAGCCCTGGCCACTGCCTGTATCGCTTCTTTCTGGGGCGGACTGTTAAGCTGCATTTCCTTGTATTTCTTTGCTCCCATGCTGGCCAAACTGGCCATGGAATTCGGCAGTCCGGAATACTTCTGGCTGAGCCTCTTCGGCCTCACCATCATCGCCGGGATCAACACGGATTCCATGATCCTGGGGCTCATGTCCGGGGCCTTCGGGCTGGTTCTCTCCACCATCGGCATGGACCCCATGCAGGGGGTAGAACGGTTCATGTTCGGCCAGGATTCTCTCTATAACGGCATCAACATCACCTGTGCCCTGATTGGTCTCTTTTCCATGAGCCAGGCCTTTATCCTGGCGGAAAAAGCCATTGTGAAACGGGCCAAAGCCGCCAAGTTCAGTGACCGGATCATGCTGACCCTGAAGGAAATGAAACAGATCACCCCCACGGTGCTCCGGAGCTGGATCATCGGGAACATCATCGGCATCCTGCCCGGAGCCGGGGCTTCCATTGCCTGTTTTTTAGGCTACAACGAAGCCAAACGGTTCTCCAAACATCCGGAAGAATTCGGCAAGGGCTCCATTGAAGGGATTGCCGGGTCGGAAGCGGCCAACAACGCAGTAACCGGCGGTTCCCTGATTCCCACACTGACTCTGGGGATTCCCGGGGAAAGCGTTACCGCCGTGCTTATGGGCGGGCTGATCATCCACGGGCTCCAGCCGGGACCGGAACTCTTTACAAAGTATGCTCCCATGACGTATACTTTCTTTGGCGGATTCGTGGTCATCCAGTTCTTCATGCTGCTGATCGGCCTTTTGGGCTGCCGTCTGTTCGCCAAGATTGCCCGGGTGTCCGATGCCATCCTGATTCCCAGCATCTTCGTGCTGTGCGTGGTGGGTTCTTTTGCCATCAACAACAGTGCCTTTGATGTGAAGGTGATGTTTGTGTTCGGGGTCATCGGGTATCTCATGCGGAAATGCAACATGAACACCGCTGCGGTTGTGCTGGCTCTGATTTTGGGGCCTTTGGGCGAAAAAGGACTGCGCCGGAGCCTGAGCCTTTCCGGCGGGGATACCAGCATCCTGCTGTCCACCAACATCTGCAAGATCCTGCTGGCCCTGTGCCTGCTGTCCCTGCTCTCTCCCTTTGTGATGAAGTTCTTCAAGAAGGAAAAGAAAGCGGACGAAGCGGCCCTGGCGGCAGAAGACAAGGAAATAGACGAAGCAGACAAAAAATAATAAACGGAATGGAACAAGTGCCTTCTCACATCAAAAGACCCCTTGCGATGGAAGACGGACGGATTAAAGGGGGTGCTGCGCTGCAGCACCCCCTGTCAATTCTCAACGGTAAAAGGAAGGAACCCGGCAGCGGGTTCCAGTAAATGGAAACGCAGCCTGCGGCTGCTAACCCACCACCAGCCTTGCGGCTGGTCCCCCGCCCTTGAAAAGGGCGGATAATGGGTATGTGAGGAGGTCTTTTTATGGAAGAAACCCGTGTGGCGATTTTGGGAATCATTGTAGAGGATCCGGATGCGGTGGAGGACCTGAACTCCATCCTTCATGACTTTGGTCCCTATGTAATCGGGCGGATGGGGATTCCCTACCATGCCCGGAACATCCACATCATCAGCGTGGTGGTGGATGCCCCTCAGGACATTATCAGCAACCTGTCCGGCCGGATCGGGAAGCTGCCGGGGGTGTCCTCCAAGACAGCCTATGCCAAGGTCACTTCCGGCCACGAGAACCATGAAGGGTAAGATCCGGTTGGTCCTGCCCTTTGTGCTGGTGTTCCTGCTGTGGGCCTGGGCATCGGCAGAAGGGATCTGGAGCAGCTACATCCTCCCCTCTCCCGGCCAGGTGTGGGACACCTTTCTCCACATGGTCCGGAACGGGGAGCTGGTCCGGCACATCCTGATCAGCCTCCGGCGGATCCTTACCGGGTTCTTCTGGGCCTTTCTGGCCAGCTGCCTTCTGGCCAGCCTGAACCTGCTGTTTCCCCGGCTCCGGGCCTGCTACGGAGGGCTCCTGGAAGTGTTCCGCCATGTACCGCCCCTGTCCCTGATTCCCCTGCTGATCCTCTGGTTCGGCATCGGGGAACTGCCCAAGACCATCATCATCGTGCTGGCTTCCTTCTTCCCCATGTACCTGAACATGGACGACGGGTTCCGCCGGTGTGACCGGAAGCTGCTGGAAGTGGGCCAAATGCTGGGGTTCTCTCCCTGGAAGGCCCTGTGGAAGATCCGGCTGCCAGCGGCCCTGCCCGGGATCCTCACCGGACTCCGGGTGGGCATGGGCTACAGCCTCCGGGCCATTATCGGGGCGGAAATGATAGCTGCCGACAGCGGACTGGGGTATCTGATCCTGGACGCCCAGGCCATGAGCCGCAGCGACAAAGTGTTCATCGGCATCCTGACCATCGGAGCCCTGGGCCTTTTGCTGGATGGGATCTTTGCGGCAGTGGAAAGGAGGCTGCTCCGTTGGATGCGCTGAAGCTGGACCATATTACCAAAACCTATGGTGCCCGGGTGGTGCTCCGGGACCTTTCCCTGGCTCTTTCGCTCCGGGAATGTACGGTGATCCTGGGGAAAAGCGGCTGCGGGAAGACCACCCTGCTGCGCATCCTGGCGGGGCTGGAAACGCCGGATGCCGGCACTGTGGAAAAACCGGCCGGGCTGAAACTGGGCATGATGTTCCAGGAGGCCCGGCTGTTCCCCTGGCTCACCTGCCGGGAAAACATCGCCCTGGGACTGCCCAAAGGGGCGGACCCGGGAGAAACGGACCACTGGCTGGACCTGGTCCAGCTGACGGATGCAGCGGGCCAGTACCCGGCCCAGCTGTCCGGAGGCATGCAGCAGCGGGCCTCCCTGGCCCGGACCCTGGCCATGCACAGCAGCCTGATCCTCATGGACGAACCCTTTGCGGCCCTGGATTACTTTACCCGGGGCCAGCTCCAGCAGGAACTCCGGTCCATGGTGGAAAAGCTTTCCATGGGAGTGGTGCTGGTGACCCACAATGTGGACGAGGCCCTGACCCTGGGGGACCGGCTTCTGATCTTGAAAGAAGGCCGGATTGCCCAGGAACAGTACCTGCCCCCGGGCCAACGGGACCTGCTTTCCCCGGGGCTGATCGAAGCGAAAAAAAAGCTGCTGGAGGGGCTGCTGCAGCCCGGCAGCGGCCCGTTAAACGGTCAACGACTGAAAGAAGGAACCTGCTCCAGCCGGTTCCTTTGAAGAGAAACGCCGCTGAAGCGGCTAACCCACCACCAGCCTGACGGCTGGTCCCCCGCCCTTGTCGAGGGCGGATATCCCCTGAGACGAAAGGATCTGTTACAAATGTCATTGAAGAAAAAACTCTCTGTTGCTCTTGCCTGCTGTCTGGTGGCAGTGGGAGCCCTGGCTGCCGGGTGCGGCAGCGGCAAATCCGCCCAGAAGGCGGCTCCCAAAATGGACAAGGTGAGCATCACCTATGTCCAGGCACCCCTGAACATCCCTTCCATTGTGGAAAAGGCCAACCAGAGCTTTGAGAAGAAGTTCAAGGAAAAGAACATCACCGCCTCCTACTCCACCATCACTTCCGGAGCGGATCAGACGGCTGCCCTGGCCAGCGGGGACATCCAGTTCCTGAACTGTGTGGGCGGTTCTTCCGTGCTCCTCAGCGCTGCCAACGGCAACGACATCAAGATCATCAGCCTGTACTCCCAGGCTCCCAAGGCCTTCAAGCTGTTCTCCAAGGACGGCAGCATCCAAAGTGCCGCTGACCTGAAGGGCAAGACCATTGCCGGGCCCAAGGGCACCATCCTCCACGAACTGCTGGCCGCTTATCTCCAGCAGGCCGGGCTTTCCATGAACGATGTGAAGTTCGTTTCCATGGGCCTTCCTGCCGCCGCTTCCGCCCTGGAAAACGGCAGTGCTGACTGTGCTCTCCTGGCCGGTCCTCTGGCCTACAATGTGGAAAAGAAGGGCATGCACGTGGTCACCACCGGAGAAGGGCTGGTATCCGGCCTGACGGTTACCGCAGTCAGCGGCAAGTTCTACAAGGAACACAAGGACCTGGTGGATACTTTCCTGGCCGTCCAGAAGGAAACCCTGGACTTCATGAAGAAGAATCCGGACAAGGCCCTGGAAATGACCGCCAAAGCCACGGAACTGAAACCGGAAGCCGTAAAGGAAATGGCTCCCCTCTATGATTTCAGCATGACCATTACCCCCGAAGCCATCGCCTCCCTGAAGAAGACCCAGGATTTCCTGGTTGCCTCCGGGATGATGGAAAAGAAAGTGGATGTGGATGCGTTGTTTGTAAAGTAAGTAAAAAAAAGAAGCTGTTGCCAGCTGCAACAGCTTCTTTTTTTTACTTTCAGCGAGGTTCCACCAGCAATTTGATGGCGGTCCGTTCTTCACCGTCGATGTTGATATCAATGAACGCGGGAACACATACCAGATCCATACCATGAGGAGCCACAAACCCCCGGGCAATGGCGATGGCTTTCACTGCCTGGTTCAGGGCACCAGCCCCAATGGCCTGGATTTCAGCTTTACCGTTTTCTCTCAATACACCTGCTAACGCACCTGCTACAGAATTCGGATTGGATTTTGTCGAAACCTTTAGTACATCCATGTTCGGTTCCCCCTCATCATTTTTTGTGATGTTTGGAAAATGTTCAATACGCAGTACTCCAATCAGTGTTGCAATGAGTGAATCGTTTCCCAAAAATCAATTTATGGATATTATAACATACTTTAGGAAATTTGTTACACATTTTTTTGATTTTACAAATTTATTACATGAATTTTTAACAGGCTTCTTTTTTCAGGAAGTACAGTAGAAGCGCTGACAGGGTTTTTGCATCAAAAATGTCTTCTGACATGACCATCTGTTTAACTTTTTCTTCCGGAATCACTTCCACCTGGAGGAATTCATCGGCATCGGGATGCATCTTTCCCTGGTGGAGACCGGTGGCCAGGAACAGATGGATGGTTTCGTTGGTGAATCCGGGGGTAGTGACAATAGAAGTCATCCGGGTCCAGTGATCGGCGGTAAGACCGGTTTCTTCGGACAGTTCCCGCTGGGCGCTGGGGAGGATTTCTTCCCCTTTTTCCAGTTTGCCCGCCGGGATCTCGTAGATCACCGAATGGACAGGATACCGGAACTGCTTTACAAACACCATGCTGCCGTCTTCCATTACCGGCAGGATCCCCACGGCTCCCTGGTGGAGGATGTATTCCCGGGTGGAATCATTGCCGTTGGGCAGTTTCACCTGGTCCACATAGAGATGGAGCAGACGGCCTTCAAAGGCGGTCCGGGTA
>NZ_FR902083.1:3869-11050 GCF_000437815.1 Acidaminococcus sp. CAG:542 | reverse complement strand
CATCGTGTAGGGTTTTCATGAATGTCAGACTCCTTCGTTTCTTTGAATTTGGCGGCCATAGCCAACAGTTCCTTGGCATTTTCCCGGGCAGAACGGGAGGTATTGGTGCCGCCGGTCATACGCATGATCTCCTGAATCCGTCCTTCCGGATCCAGCACATCCACCTGGCTGATGGTGCTGCCTTTTTCCGCGCTTTTATGGATGTACAGCTGATGGTCGGCGAAGCAGGCGATCTGGGCCAGGTGGGTGATGCACAGCACTTGCCGCTCCCGGGCGATGAGGGCCATTTTTTCCGCCATTTTCTGGGCGGTAACGCCCCCCACCCCGGTGTCGATTTCGTCGAAGATCATGGTGGGCACCCCGAACTTCTTCATCATCACCGTCTTGAGAGCCAGGGCGAACCGGGACAGTTCACCGCCGGAAGCGATCCGGCCCAGAGGCTTCAGATCCATCCCCGCATTGGCGGAAAACAGGAACTGGATGCTGTCCTGGCCCCGGCCGTGGCATTCGGGCAGCCGGGTAAACTGAAGATCCACCCGGCCTTCAGGCATGGCCAGGTCCCGGATATGGGGCAGCAGGGCCTTCACCAGGCCGGCAGCGGCTTTCTTCCGGGCGGCCGTGAGTTTGTCCGCTTCCGTCTGCATTTCTGCCTTCAGGATGGCTTCCTGTTTCCGGAGCCGGGCCAGGGTGGATTCCAGGGACAGGAGCCCTTCATATTCCGCCTGGGCCTTGTCCCGGTAGGCCAGTACCTCTTCCAGGCTGCCTCCGAATTTCTGCTTCAGCCGGTACAGCAGGTCCAGCCGTTCCTGGGCCGCTTCCAGGGTATCCCGGTCATCATGATCCGCCGCCAGAATGTCCCCCAGGGACTGGCGCACGTCTTCCAGGGTTTCCCAGGCAGAATCCATACTTTCCGCATAGGGTTTCAGCTCAGGCGCATAGTCCAGCACCCCTTCCAGAGTGGTCCGGGCGGTGTTGATGGCATCCAGGGCACTGGGGCCGCTGTCTTCGCCCCCTTCCAGGTAGTGATGGGCTTCCCCCACTGCCTGGAGGATTTTTTCCTGGTTGCTCAGCTTCCGGACCGTTTCCCGGAGCTGATCATCTTCTCCCGGCTGGATATGGGCTTCGTCAATTTCCTTGATTTCTGCTTCCAGCCGCTCCAGGTCTTCGGTCTGGTGGGCATCCTTCAGCAGCCACTTTTTCACCGTTTCCCTGGCTTTGTCATAGGCCACGAATTTTTCCTGGTATTTTTCCAACAGGGTCTGGAGCCCTGGTTCCAGGTGGTCCAGGATGGTGAGAGCCGCCCCGGGGGCCAGCAGGGTCTGGTTCTCGTGCTGACCGTGGATGTCCACCAGCTGGCTGGCCAGACGGGTGAGCACGTACACCGGCACCTGCCGCTCGTTTACAAAGGCCTGGCTCTTGCCCCCGGCAGTGACCTTCCGGCGGAGGAACAGGGTGTCTTCCCCCAGATCCAGATCCAGTTCCCGGAGGATGTCATGGACATTTTCCAGCCCCTCGATGTCGAACACCGCCTGGATCCAGTAGGAATCCGCCCCTTTCCGCAGGTAGTCCCCGCTGGCCCGGCTGCCCAGTACAATGCTGAAGGCGTCGATCAGGATGGATTTCCCGGCGCCGGTTTCCCCGGTGAACACATTGAACCCCGGGGTAAAGTCCACCCGCAGATGGTCGATCAGGGCAAAATTGTGCACTTCCAAGGAATTCAGCATGTCAGCGTCCTTTCTTGACCATGAGCCGCTGCTTCACCGTCTCCACATGGTCCTTGGAATCCACGATCAGGAGCACCGTATCATCGCCCCCTACGGTCCCCAGCAGTTCCTTCCAGCTGAGATGGTCCAGGGCATAGGCCACAGCCTGGGCAGTGCCCGGCAGGGTATGGAGGACGATCAGGTTCTCGGCGGAACTGATGGTAAGGGTGTAGCCCCGGAGGGTGTCCTCCAGCCGTTCCGTGGTCAGGATCTTGCTGTTTTCCGAAGGGAAGGAATATTTGTACCGTCCGTCCTCATCGGGGATCTTGATCAGCATCATTTCTTTGATGTCCCGGGACACGGTGGCCTGGGTCACGTTGAAGCCAGCCTTCTTCAGAGCTTCTGCAAGATCACTCTGGGTTTCGATCTGCTGGTTCTTGATGATGTCTTTAATGGCTTCCTGTCTGGATATTTTCATGGTCTTTCCGCTTGCCTCCTAAAGAATGGTCTGACCTTCATTTTTCAGCATCCTGTCCTGCCAGGTCGCATAGTAGGACAGGGGATTGATGCGCACGAACCGGGCATCACAGGGACTTTTTTCGATCAGGGCCCGCTGGTTCCAGGCCAGATGGCTTACCGTCATCCCGTCCGCGGAAATCAGGATGGTTTCGTAAGGAGGACGGGGGGCGATTTCAATGGCATGCTCCATGGGGATCACCAGAGGACGGGCATGGAGGGCATGAGGGCAGATGGGGGTGATGATGCTGGCCTTCAGGCTGGGATGGACCACCGGTCCCCCTGCCGAAAGGGAATAGGCCGTAGACCCGGTGGCGGTGGCAATGATCAGCCCATCGGAAGGGGCGTTGGCGGTAGGTTCCCCGTCGATCTTCAGACTCAGCCGGGTAAGCCGGGACCGGTCCCCGCTTTCCAGCACCATGTCGTTGAGGGCATGGGCCTTGCAGATCATCTTCTCTCCCTGCCATACCGTAAGCTGGAGCATGTTCCGTTTTTCCAGGATGTATTCTCCCGCCTTTACCTTCAGTAGGGCCTTGTACAGATCCGGAGCCCCCACTTCCGTCAGGAATCCCAGTTTCCCCATGTTCACCCCCAGCAGGGGGATGTTCAGCTGGGTCACGTACCGAGCAGCCCGGAGGATGGTCCCGTCTCCCCCCAGGGTCAGAGCCATGGAAAGCTGGGACAGACTGGCCGGGTCTTCCTGGTCATAGCCGGGTACTCCGTAGCTTTCGGCGATTTCCCGGGGGAACACCACCGGGATCTCTTCCGCCTTGCAGAATTCCACCAGCTTGGGCAACAGGGCCCGGACCTTCTCTTTGGGCAGATTGGGGAACACCCCCAGCCGCAGTCTTTTTTCCATTGTGCCACCCCTCATTTCTCCATTTCTCCTGGTTCTTTTTATTTTTCCAGGGTCTCATGGGAAGCTGCCACCACTTCCCGGATCCGTTCCGGTGTTACGGTGTCTTCCCCTTCTTTCCCCATGTAGAACAGGTATTCAATGTTCCCTTCCGGTCCCCGGATGGGCGAAAAATCCAGTCCCCGGGCCGCAAAGCCCAGTTCCCGGGCCTGGGCGATCACCTTTTCGATGACTTCCAGGTGCACCGCCGGATCCCGGACCACGCCTTTTTTCCCCACTTTCTCCCGTCCCGCCTCGAACTGGGGCTTGATCAGGGCGATGCCGAAGCCGTCGGGCTTCAGGATCTTGTAGGCACTGGGCAGCACCTTGTCCAGGGAAATGAAGGCCACATCAATGGTGAACACATCCACCAGTTCCCCCAGGGAATCCGCTTCCAGGAACCGGACATTGGTCCGTTCCATGTTCACCACCCGGGGATCCTGCCGGAGCTTCCAGGCCAATTGGCCATAGCCCACGTCGATGGCATAGACCTTGCTGGCTCCGTGCTGGAGGGCACAGTCCGTAAAGCCTCCGGTGGAGGCTCCCAGGTCCGCCACCACCTTCCCTTCCAGGGAAATGGGGAACACCTTCAGGGATTTGTCCAGTTTGTAGCCGCCCCGGCTCACAAAGGGCATCTTTTTCCCCAGCAGGGTGATCTTGGCATCGGGCTTCACCATGGTGCCGGGCTTGTCGATTTTCTGGTCGTTCACCAGCACTTCCCCGGCCATGATCACCGCCTGGGCCTTGCTCCGGGATTCAAAGAATCCCTGTTCCGTTAAAAACACATCCAAACGTTCTTTTTTCATAGTTCCTCTTTCCAGGCTTTGGCAATCACATCTGCCGCCCCTTCCGGATCCAGTTTCAAATCCTGGAGCAGCCGTTCCCGTTTCCCGTGGGGCACGTACAGATCCGGGATCCCCAGGTTCAGCACCCGGCAGTCTTTCAGCCGGCCCAACCGGTTCAGGGCATCCAGCACCCCTTCTCCGAAGCCTCCCGCCAGGGAGTTCTCTTCCAGGGTCACCAGCAGCTTTACCTGATGGCTGGCTTCTTCCAGGGCTTCTTTGTCCAGGGGCTTTACGAACCGGGCGTTCACCACCCCGGCGGAAAGGCCCTGTTTTTCCAGGATATCCGCCACTTTCCGGGCTGTATCCACCATGGTCCCCACCGCCCACAGGTCAATCTGATTTCCTTCCCGGAGCCGCCGGCTCTTCCCCATGGGCAGGGTGTGGATTTCCGGATCCAGGGGCACTCCCAGCCCGGACCCCCGGGGATACCTGAGCACGGAAGGCCCGTTGTATTCCAGAGAGGTTTTCAGCATGTGCCGGAGCTCGTTTTCGTCCCCCGGGACCATCATCACCATATTGGGCATTAGCCGCAGGTAGGACAGGTCATAGGCCCCGTGATGGGTGCTGCCGTCGTCCCCCACCAGCCCGGCCCGGTCCAGGCACAGGGTAAAAGGCAGGTTCTGCATGGCCACATCGTGGAGCAGCTGGTCAAAGGCCCGTTGGGCAAAGGTGGAATACAGGGCCACCAGAGGATGGTACCCGTTGGCCGCCAGCCCGGCGCCCATGGTCACTGCATGCTGTTCCGCAATGCCCACGTCAAAGAACCGGTCCGGGTAATATTTCCCAAATACGTCCAGGCCGGTGCCTTCCGGCATGGCGGCGGTAATGGCCACCACTTTCCGGTTCTTCTCTCCCAGTTCCACCAGGGCATCGCTGAACACTTTGGTATAGGTGGCAGGAGCCTGGGGATTGGAGAATTTCTTCCCGGTGGCAATGTCGAAGGGGCCGGTGCCATGGAAAGCGTTGGGCCGCTCTTCCGCCGGTTTGTACCCTTTCCCCTTGGTGGTGAGCACATGGATGAACACCGGCTCATCCAGCTGCTTGGCCTTTTCAAAGGTTTCCATCAGGGCAGTCAGGTCGTGGCCGTCCACCGGTCCCAGGTATTTAAAGCCGAAGTCTTCGAAGAGCATCCCGGGCACAAAGAAGTACTTGAAGCTGTCCTTGAGACGGCCCACCGCCCGGGCCACACTGCTGCCGATGGAAGGCAGCCCTTTCAGGAAGTTTTCCACTTCCGTTTTCACCCGGGAATAGGTGGGATCCGTCCGGAGTTCCGTAAGATAGGAAGACAGGGCCCCCACGTTTTTGGAAATGGACATTTCGTTGTCATTGAGGACCACGATCAGCTTCTTGTGGAGATCCCCGGCGTTGTTCAGCCCTTCCATGGCTTCCCCGCCGGTAAGGGCTCCGTCCCCGATGACGGCAATCACATTGTAGTCGTCCCCGGCCAGGTCCCGGGCACAGGCGATTCCCAGAGCCGCCGAAATGGAGGTGCTGGAGTGGCCGGGGCCGAAGCAGTCATATTCGCTTTCCGTCCGTTTGGGGAAGCCGCAGAGGCCGCCGTACTGCCGGAGAGTGGGGAATTTGTCCAGCCGGCCGGTCAGCAGTTTGTGGACATAGGACTGATGGCCCACATCCCAGACGATCTTGTCCCGAGGCATGGAAAACACCTTATGCAGGGCGACGGTCAGTTCCACCACTCCCAGGTTGGGGGCCAGATGCCCTCCGTTCCGGCTGGTCACTTCCAGGATCTCCTCCCGGATTTCCTGGCACAGTTCCGGCAGCTGGGCATCGGGGATTTTTTTCAGGTCCGACGGTGCATGTATGGTTGGCAAGAGTTTCATAAGGGTCCGTCCTCCCCCGTCCTTATTTCTTCCGGTTGTACAGATAGCGGGTGATTTCCACCAGGGGCTGGGCCTTTTCGCCCAGGGGCGCCAGGGTCTCTTCCGCTTCTTTCAGGGTCTGGGCGGCCATTTCTTTGGCTTTTTCCAGACCGAACAGAGACACATAGGTGGATTTGTGGAGTTTTTCGTCGCTGTGGGCCGGTTTGCCCATAACCTTGGCATCCCCTTCCACATCCAGGATGTCGTCAGTGATCTGGAAGGCCAGACCGAAGAGAGCGGCAAAATGGGTCATGGTCCGGAGGGTGTCCGGATCCGCCCCCCCCAGCATGGCGCCGCCCCGGACCGCAGCCACGAACATGGCCCCGGTCTTGGCTTCGTGGAGCTTCTTCATCTGTTCCAGGGTCAGCTGCTGGTCTTCAGAGGTAATGTCCAGAGCCTGGCCGCCTACCATGCCGGTAGGGCCGGCGCATTTTGCCACCAGACGGACCACCTCCAGGAGCACCTTGGGATCCACTCCCCGCTGTTCCAGCATCACTTCAAAAGCCTGGGTCAGCAGGCCATCTCCGGCCAAAAGGGCCATGGCATCCCCGAACACCTTGTGGTTGGTGAGGCGGCCCCGGCGGTAATCGTCATTGTCCATGGAAGGCAGGTCGTCGTGGATCAGAGAATAGGTATGGATCATTTCCAGTCCTGCAGCCACCGCCACAAAATCCGTACCGTTGGCCCCCACCGCATCTGCTGCCGCCATGAGCAGGATGGGCCGGAGCCGCTTGCCCCCGGCCGCCACAGAATACATCATGGCCTTGTCCACCGGGGAAATGCTCCCCACTCCCAGGCGCACCTGGAGATATCCGTTGACCAGAGCCCCACGGCTCCGTAAATAACTGCGCAGTTCCATTATTCCTTCTCCTCCGGAAACAGGGCCAGGGCAAAATCATCCTGGCTGGTTTCCACGATTTTTTTCACGTCCTGCTGGACTTTTTTCAGCTGGGCCGCACAATTCCGGCTCAGTTCCATACCTTCTTTATAGAGAGCCACTGTCTCATCCAGGGACAGTTCCCCGCTTTCCAGCTTTTCCACAATGGTTTCCAGCCGTTTCAGGCCCTCTTCAAAGGAAACCGTTTCTGCTTTCTTTCTGGGCATTATGCTTTTCCTTCCTTGACCGTTTCCACCTGGGAGACTGCCGCTCCCTGAGCGAACCGGGTCACCAGGGTATCACCGGGCCGGAGATCCGACGCCTGCCGGACCACCTTTCCCTGTGCATTTTCTGTTATGGTATAACCCCGCCGGAGCACCCCATAGGGATCCAGGGCCCCCAGCTTGGCGGTAATCACTTCCAGTTTCTGCTGCCGGTTTTCCAGCAGCCGGTCCCCGGCCTGTT
>NZ_FR902083.1:0-3842 GCF_000437815.1 Acidaminococcus sp. CAG:542 | reverse complement strand
CTGTTCCAGCCGCTGGCTCAGGCTGTCCAGGGTCTGGCCGGCATTTTCCCACAGCCGTTCCGGATGGAGGAACACCCATTCTCCCTGGAGCTGTTCCAGAGCCCGGGTGCTGTCCTGGAGCCGGGTTTCCATGGTCCGTTCCAGCCGGCGCACCAGCTTGGCCAGATTTTCCCGGTCCCCGCTCCGTTCCGGCACTGCCAGTTCCGCGGCTGCAGAGGGAGTGGGAGCCCGGAGGTCTGCCGCAAAATCGCTGAGGGTAAAGTCGATTTCGTGACCCACGGCAGAAATCACCGGGATTTCCGAAGCGGCGATGGCCCTGACCACACCCTCATCGTTAAAGGCCCACAGGTCTTCCATGGAACCCCCGCCCCGGCCTACGATCAGCACGTCCGCCAGTTTGTGCCGGTTGAAGAACCGGATCCCCCGGATGATTTCCGGAGGGGCTTCCGTGCCCTGGACCTTTACGGGATACAGCCGGAGCTTTACGGAAGGATCCCGGCGGCCGGCCACGTTGATGATGTCCCGGACCGCTGCCCCGGCAGAAGATGTGACGATGCCCACCACTTTGGGATAGGCAGGCAGGGGACGCTTCCGGCCGGGGTCGAAGAGCCCTTCGGCGGTGAGTTTTTCCTTCAGCTGCTCATAGGCGATCATCAGGTTCCCGGCTCCCAGGGGCATCATCATGTCCACGTAGAACTGATAGACCCCGTCCCGTTCATACAGGTCGATCCGGCCCACCCCCAGCACCTGGTCCCCGTTTTTGGGCTGCTGCTTCAGGCGCCGGGCCGCACCGGCGAACATAACGGCTTTCAGCAGGGTCTTGCCGTCTTTTAAATTAAAATAACAGTGACCGGAAGGATACTGGCGGAAGTTGGACACTTCCCCCTGGATCTGGAGGTTGGCGAATTCCGGTTCCTTCCGGAACAGCCCCTTGACGATCCGGGTCACTTCCGACACCGTATAGATTTTTCCAACGATCATGGTTCCTCCTGCCTTTCCCGGAGTACGGCGGCCCAGGCATTGCCCACGGCACCGTCCACGCTGTACCGGGGATCCGGGGCCCACAGGCCGATCTGCCGCCGGCTGAGGAAAGCTTCCAGCTGATGGCGAATTTCTTTGTTGGCGCTGACCCCTCCCACCAGGAGCACCTGGGAAAGGGCTTCCTTCTGGCACACCCAGCCGATGGTCCGGGCCAGGGCTTTGCCGATGGCCTGTTCCACCCCCAGGGCCAGGGAAGCCGGATCCGCCCCCTGGTCAATGGCCCGGAGAGCCTGGGTGCAGGGCCCGGACAGGGACAATTCCCCCTCCTGGCTCCATACCTTCAGAGGATGGGGTTCCGCTGCGGTCTCTCCCAGTTTCTCCAGCCGGGCTCCGGCGGGAAAGGCCAGGCCCAGAGCCACCCCCACCCGGTCGATGAACTGGCCGGCGTGGAGGTCGATGCTGGTGCCCCGGGGTTCCAGAGTGAATTCCCCGTCCTCCTGGCGCTCACACAGGAGGAGGTCCGTGGTGCCGCCGGAGATGTGGACCAAAAGGAACCGGTCCGGGGCCGTTTTCCCCACGGACCAGAGACCGGCATACATGTGATTGTGCTGATGGGTAAAAAAATGGACCGGCACACCCAGCACCTTTCCCAGGCTCCGGGCCATCCCCAGTCCCACCAGAAAGGCGGGCATGTAGGAATCTTCCCGGGGCCGGGGTTTGGCGCTGACGCCGATGGCCGCAATCCGGCGGCCGTCCAGTTCCAGGGCTTCCAGCAGATCCGGCAGATTCCGGGTATGCTGGTAGACCATTTCCGACTGGGCCAGGCCCCGGCGACCCGGTTTCACCGTCAAAAGCCGCCGCTGGTCTCCCATCAGGTTCCCCTGCCGGTCCATGAGCGCCGCCGAAGTGGTGTAGCAGCTGGTATCCAGCCCCAGGACCGCTTCCTCAGCGGCCATGCTTCTTCACCAGGCTCCCCAAAAGGCCGTTGATGAAGGCGGGAGAATCATCCCCTCCGTAGATTTTGGCCAGTTCCACGGCCTCATTGATGGCCACTGCCGGAGGCACCGGTTCCGGGCTGCAGAACATTTCCCAGGATGCAATCCGCAGCAGGTTCCGGTCGATGCCGTTCATCCGCTTCAGGGTCCATTTGGCGTCCAGGCCGTTCAGTTCCCCGTCCAGGGCTTCCCGGTTTTCCCGGACCCCGTTCACCAGTTCCAGGGCATAGGCCAGGTCCTTTTTCCGGGTATCCTGGATGTCTTCTTCCTCCGCCATGGTCTTCACCGTTTCTTCCGGAGACTGTTCCGGAGAGAATTCCAGGGCAAACAGGCTTCTCATTGCAATGGTACGTGCTTCTCTTCTGCTCATATGATTGGTAAACTCCTTTTATTTATGGTACGGAGGCAGCAGGTTGTCCAGCAGATCCACCAGATCTTCCCCTGCATCCATTTTGTAACCGATGTAAAAACCCAGGCCGATGCAAAACAGCAGGAACACCGCCCGGAAAAAGCCCAGGAGAAGGAACAGGATGCCCACCACCAGGCCCACCGAAGCGCCTATGATCCGCCACCGGCTGGTTTCAAACAGTTTGCGTAAAATTTCCTGCCACATGGTCTTCCACCGCCTATTCCTTGGCCTTGATGTGCTTGAAGTACACGGACACTTCCGCCACTTCCACGCCCACCACGTTCATGATGTTCTTTTTCACCGTCCGCTTCACTTCGTCGGTGGTGTCCGGGATGTTGATCCCAGGCTCGATGGAAGCGTTGATCCGGACGCTGAGCTGGTTGTCCTTCAGCAGCTTTACCCGGCATTTGGCGCCGAACACCCCGTATACATCATTGGTGAACCCGGAAATGTAGTCTTCCATGGCCCGCTGGCTTACATGGATCTTCCCTTCCCGGTCGTTGTCAAAGGTCAGGTCGTTGCTGCCGCCCCGGCTCCAGCTGGCAAACAGCAGCCGGAGGCTCACCAGGAAAATCACCACCCCGCCGATGGTGTATTCCCAGCGTCCGGGGACCCGGGCGGCAAACTCTGTAAGATCATGGACCGGGATGCCGTTGACGCTGACAATGACAATCAGCACCGCCACTGCTGCCATGATGATGGTGTACATGGTCAAAATGATCCGATCGAATATGCTCATGCTTCTCCCCCCGACGTTTCCTGGCCTTTGGGGTCAGATTCTCCTTCCGGCGGCCGGACCGGTTCTGGAGCTTCCTTTGCTTCTGGCTGTGCTTCCACCGATTCCCTGTTTTCCGAAGTTTCTTCCCCGGCGGCAGTCCCTTCCGGCAGTGCCGGGCTCCCGGCTGGTTCTTCCTCCCATTTCTTCATCAGTTCATCCGTATCGTCTTTCTCTGCAAAGGCCTTTTCTTTTTTCTTCTTCACACCTTCCACATGGATGTCCACCCCGGTGACTTCGTAGCCGGTCATGTTCTCCACGGCTTCCTTGACCTTTTCCTGGAGCTTGATGGCCACATCCGGAATGTTGAACCCGTAGGTGATGATCACATGGACCTCCACCCGCACCGTATGGCCTTCCGTATAGACCTTGATGCCCTTGGAGAAATTCTGTTTGCCCAGCATGTCCGTGAGCCCTTCCCGGATGCCCCCGCTCATGCCGTAGACCCCGTTCACCTCCGAAGCAGCCAGCCCCGCCACAATGCTCAGGACTTCGTCGGCCACCTTGATGGCTCCCATATCGTCCGTGTCCGGACTGTTTTCCAACTGCGCCTGCTGTTTTACTTCTTCGTCGTTCATAGGCTTCTCCTCAAACGCAAGTTTATTCATTTTAATTATTTTATTATACCATATCCCGGGAAATGTGGGTAGTATACTGTACCCATAAGTGTGGACACTTTTTA
>NZ_FR902082.1:0-7340 GCF_000437815.1 Acidaminococcus sp. CAG:542 | reverse complement strand
TCCCGGCCGCCCGGAGGGCTGTGTTCAAAGGCAAATGCGGATGGGTTTGCCTTCCTTTGGCCGCTGACAGCTGACCGTGGACCGCTGACTAAGGTGCTGTTGCTCCTGCAACAGCACCTTTTTTGCATACCAAAACCCGTTCCCATCACCCGTTACATATGGTACAATAAACTATACGACATTAACCGGGAGGGCGGAGAAGCGCATGCGTGAATATACGAAAGTGACCATCACCCGCAAAGGGGAAAAAATGGCCCGGGGCGGGCACCCCTGGGTGTTCGGGGACGAAGTGCTGGACGTGGCCGGTCCTGTGGAAAACGGGGACCTGGTGGACGTGGTCAGCGAGAAGAAGGGCAAATACATCGGTACCGGCTTCTACAACGAACATTCCAAAATCCGGGTGCGGCTCCTGTCCCGGAACGCCAACGACCGGTTCGATGAAGCCTTCTTTGCACGGCGGATCCAGTACGCCCTGGATTACCGGAAAACCGTCATGCCCGGTGAAGATTTCAAAGACTGCCGGCTGATCTTCGGAGAAGCGGATGGATTCCCTGGGCTCACCGTGGACCGGTTCAATGACGTGCTGGTGGCCCAGGTGCTTTCCCTTGGCATGGAACAGCGGAAAACCATGATCTTCACCCTGCTGTTGAAGCTGCTCCGGGCCATGGGAGAAGAGGTAAAGGGCATCTACGAACGGAACGATGTGAAAATCCGGGAACTGGAAGGCCTGACGGAAGGCCAGGGCATTGCGGATATTCCTGGCAGCACCCTGACGGAAAAGGACCTGATGCCCATCATCACGGAAAACGGACTCAGGTACCGGGTGGACGTGGTGAACGGCCAGAAAACCGGCTACTTCCTGGACCAGAAATACAACCGGCTGGCGGTATCCCGGATCTGTGCCGGCAAACATGTACTGGACTGCTTCACCCACACCGGTCCCTTTGCCCTCAATGCAGCCAAAGGGGGAGCAGCCAGCGTTACGGCGGTGGATATTTCCGGAGAAGCCCTGAAACGGGCCCGGGAAAACTTTGCCCTCAACGGCCTGGAAGACAAAATCCAGACTGTGGAAGCCAATGTGTTCGACTATCTCACGGAGCTGGAGGAAAAGAAGCAGCATCCCTTCGACTTCATCATCCTGGATCCCCCGGCCTTCACCAAAAGCAGCCACACAGTGAAAAGCGCCTTCCGGGGATACAAGGAAATCAACCTGAAGGCCATGAAGCTGCTGCCCCGGGGAGGCTATCTGGCCACCTGCAGCTGCAGCCATTTCATGAAAAGCGAGCTGTTTGTGGAAATGCTCCACGAAGCGGCCCGGGATGCAGCGGTTTCCCTGCGCCAGGTGGAAGCCCGGCAGCAGGCTCCGGATCACCCGATCCTGTACAATGTGCCGGAAACCGATTATCTGAAATTCTATATCTTCCAGGTGGTGTAAGCCCTTGCGGCATCCTCCTGAGAAATGAGGTGTCCCATGTTCAAGAAAATCACCCTGGCTCTGGCCTTCTGTTCCCTGGTCAGTGTGGGTGCCCTGCCGGTACTGTCCGGCACCGCCCATGCTTCCACCACGGAAGAACGGTTCCAGCAGTCTAAAATCATCATGATGACCACCCGCAACGGGGTCCCCTTTTACGCAGAGCCGGGCAAGGACAGCCTGACCCTGGGGTTCTATCCCAAAGGGACCATTTTTGTACCCATCAACCAGACCCGGAACGCGGTGGAAAACAAAGTCTACAATCTATGCATCCGCTTTGACGGCGCCGTGGGATGGCTTTCGTCGGACGACGTGGCATTGACGCGGAAGTAAAAGCGGGGGAACGCTGACCGGGGAAGGTCAGCCTTTCCCACCATAAAGGCCCCGGGGAGGACGGGGACTCATGAGGGGAGAGTGTGCAGCATGGATGAACAGAAAGAAAACCATTCTGTAGAAGAAAAACAGGAAGAACTGGAAGAACGGGTAGAAAATGAACTGATTTCCGCCCTGAACCGGAAAGACAAGGACGCGGTCCTGAAGCTGGTGGAAGATTCCCACCCCATCGACCTGGCCTATGCCCTGGAAGAAGCCAGCGACAGCGATATCGTGTTCCTGGCCACCATCCTGCCGGACCAGCAGATGGCTGAAATCATCGAACAGGCCGATGATGAACTCCAGGTCCGGATCATGAAACTGTTCGATCTGAACAAGATCATCCGGATCTTCCAGCACATGTCCAAGGACGATATCGTGGATATCCTGGGAGACATGCCCGCCAACCGGCGGAAGGAACTGGTCAAGCTGATGAAATCCAGCGACCAGGAAGTGATCCGAAACCTGTTGGGCTATGGGGAAAGCACCGCAGGCGGGATCATGACCACCGAATACATTTCCATGCGCAATTCTCTTACGGTGAGCCAGGCCCTGGAAAAGGTCAAGGAAATCGCCCCCAAGACGGAAGAACTCAACATCCTCTATGTGCTCAATGAGAAAAAACAGCTGGTGGGTACCGTGTCCCTCCGGGAACTGCTGGTGGCCAAGAACTATGACACCTTAAACGACATCATGGAGGACAATGTGATTTCCGTGGAGCCGGAAGCGGACCAGGAAGACGTGGCCCGTCTGGTATCCAAATACGACCTCCATGCCATCCCGGTAGTGAACAAACGGAAAGGGATGCTGGGGATCATCACCGTTGACGATATCATCGATGTCATCGAAGAAGAAAACACCGAAGATATGCTGAAAATGGGCGGTGTCAGCAAGGAAGAAGACGTGGACAGCACGGTGCTGGAAAGCGTGAAGCTCCGGCTTCCCTGGCTCTTGATCAACCTGGTGACGGCGTTTTTGGCATCCTCGGTGGTTTCTCTGTTCGAAGACACCATCAGCCAGGTGGTGGCTCTGGCTGCCGCCATGCCCATTGTAGCCGGCATGGGGGGCAATGCCGGGACCCAGACTTTGGCTGTGGTGGTCCGGGGCCTCGCTCTGGGGGACATCAAGCTCCACGGCAACGGGCTCCGGATCCTCCGGGGGATTGCCGTGGGCTTCATCAACGGCCTGGTAAACGGGGTGATCGCCGGAGCGGTGATCGTGTGGATGAACCACAACCTGGCCCTGGGGCTCATTATCCTGGTGGCCATGATCTGCAACCTGATGATCGCGGCCCTGGTGGGTTTCCTGGTGCCGGTGGTTTTGAAGGCCCTGAACTACGACCCGGCCGTGGCCTCCAGTATCTTCATCACCACCTTTACCGATGTGTGCGGGTTCTTCATTTTCCTGGGCCTGGCCAAACTGTTTTTGCCATATTTGTTACAATAATCCCTGCTCTTAAAAAGTTTTTCTTATATCGTGGATATTTTCTTGACAAAATGCCCTTATCCTCGTAAGATAAGGGCATGCTTTTCAAGGAAGAGCAAAACAACTTCATAAATAAATCTGATGATGGGAAAGAGTACTTTCTGGATGCGTGCCTCCAGAGAGCCGGTGGATGGTGTGAACCGGCGGCCTGGCCGAAAGGAAAATCCTCCCGGAAGAGACGGACTGAAGCAAAATTAAGTCCGGACGGCTGATCCCCGTTAGTGGAAACGCGTATGTTGGTACGTTGCAGAGTGCTCCCAGGCCGGAAGGCCCGGGGGAATATGGGTGGTATCGCGGAGCATGCTCCGTCCCTTTTACAGGGACGGAGCTTTTTTGTTTCCGGAAACAGAAAGGATGAGGAAAATGGATTTGAAGAAAGTATGCGGATTGATCGGCAAGTATTTCGGCGTTATCGCCGTGGTGTTCCTGGGCATCGGGATCTTTGCCCCCCACGCTTTTGCCTGGGTGTTGGGGAAGGCCTACGGGGTGTCCATTCTCAGTGTAATGCTGGGAATCATTATGTTCGGCATGGGGATGACCACCAGCCTTCATGATTTTGCCCTGGTGCTGAAACAGCCCAAGAACATTTTCTTCGGGGTCTGCGCCCAGTATTTCGTTATGCCCTTCCTGGCGTTCCTGCTGTCCAAAGCCTTCCATCTGGATCCGGCTCTGACCGTTGGGGTGGTGCTGGTGGGCACCTGCCCGGGAGGCACTTCCTCCAACGTGATCACCTTCATGAGCCATGGGGATGTGCCTTTCTCTGTGACCATGACCAGCTGCTCCACGGTGCTCAGCCCTCTTATGACTCCGCTGCTCACCTGGCTTCTGGTGGGCAAGCAGATCTCCTTTGATCCGGTGGGCATGTTCGTTTCCATCCTTCAGATCGTGTTCGTACCCATCGGGGTGGGCCTGGCTGTGAAGAACTTCTTCCCCAAGTTCGCCAAAGAAGCAGTGGATTACCTGCCCGCCGTTTCCAGCATGGTGATCAGCTTCCTGATCGCCGGGATCATCGGGGCCAGCCGGAACGCCATCTTAAGCAGTGCCGGACTGATCCTGCTGGTGGTGATGCTCCACAATGTGCTGGGGTACCTGCTGGGCTTTGCCATTGGGAAACTTACCGGCATGAGCTGGAAACAGATGGTGGCTCTGTCCATCGAAGTGGGGATGCAGAATTCCGGTCTGGCCACCGGCCTGGCCAAGGCCCATTTCGCCTCCATGCCCATGGCCGGGGTACCGGGAGCCATCTTCAGCGCCTGGCACAACATCTCCGGTGCTGTCCTGGCTTATCTGTACACCAATTACCTGAATGAACGGTTCGATTCCCAGTACGAAGAGGAAGGGGAATTGAAGCCGGCCATGGTGAGAGCAAAATAAAAAATTGGGGTGTGAATTCTTTCACACCCCAATTTTTTATTCTTCCTCTTCAATCTCTTTCGGCACCATATCCTCCGCCTTGAGAGTCCCCATCCGGGCCCTTCTGGCGTATTCGGCGGTGGCGGTGAACAGTACGTCGCTGCTGCTGTTGAGAGCGGTTTCGCAGGCGTCTTCGATGATGCTGATGATGAAGCCAACCCCCACCACCTGCATGGCGATGTCATTGCTGATCCCAAAGGAGGCACAGGCCACGGGGATCAGCAGCAGGGAACCACCGGCCACACCGGATGCTCCGCAGGCCCCCACGGTGGACACGATGCACAGGAGCAGGGCGGTGGGCAGATCCACGGCCACTCCCAGGGTATGGGCGGCTGCCAGGCTCAGCACGGAAATGGTGATGGAAGCCCCGGCCATGTTGATGGTGGCTCCCAGGGGAATGGAAATGGTGTAGGTATCCGGGTTCAGCCCCAGCCGTTTGCACAGGGTCAGGTTCACCGGGATGTTGGCGGCGGAAGAACGGGTGAAGAAGGCGTAGATGCCGCTTTCCTTCAGGGTGGCCCAGACCAGGGGGTAGGGGTTCTTGCGGACGTTCAGGTACACGATGATGGGGTTCATCACCAGGGCCACCAGGAAATAGGACCCCAGCAGCACCCCCAGCAGGCTGAAGTAGGAAATCAGGGCGGACAGGCCGCTGGCGCTGATGGACTGGGTCACCAGGCCCATGATCCCCAACGGAGCGAAATGGATCACCCAGGTGACCACTTTGGTGATGCCGGCGGACAGGTCTTCCAGCACATGCTTGGTTTCCGGGCTGGCAGCCTTGTGGAGGGCCAGGCCGATGATCACTGCCCAGGCCAGGATGCCGATGTAGTTGGCGTTCAGGATGGCGTTCAGAGGATTGTCCACGATGTTCAGCACCAGGTTGTGGACCACTTCCGCAATGCCGCTGGGGGGATTCACCTTGGAATTCCCCAGCTGGAGCATCAGGGTCTGGGGGAATAGGAAGGACAGGGTCACCCCGACGATGGAAGCGGCGAAAGTGCCGATCACATACAGGGTGATGATGGGTTTCATCTGGGTTTCGCCCCCTTCTTTCCGCTGGACCATGGCGTTCATCACCAGGATGAAGACCAGCAGGGGAGCCACCCCTTTGAGGGCACGGACGAACAGGTCGCCGAAGATGCCCACCACCGGCACGGCGCCAGGGAGGAACACAGCAATCAGGATGCCGATCACAAGGCCTACGGCAATCTGGTTGATCAATGGGATTTTACGAAGTTTACGGATTGTAGAGTTCATAGTTGACTTCCTTTCTAGGTTTTAGAAAATAATGACAAATCACCGTACATAAGTATAATGAATTCACAATCAAAACACAAGTGTTTTTTCGGGGTGGACTGAAGCCGGGGCCTTGAAGAAAAGCGCCATTCATAGTATAGTTATACATAGTATTCAAAAAAAAGCGCAGCTTTTGATCACAGCAGAAGGCGAGGAATCATTATGACGAAAATCATCCTGACCGGGGACCGTCCCACCGGTCATCTCCATGTAGGCCATTTTGTAGGCTCTCTCCAGGAACGGGTGCTGCTCCAGAACAGCGGCAAATTCGATGAAATCTACTTCATGATCGCCGATGCCCAGGCCCTGACCGACAATGCGGAAAACCCGGAAAAAGTCCGGCAGAACGTGCTCCAGGTGGCTCTGGACTACCTGGGAGTGGGCATCGATCCGGAGAAGGCCACCATCTTCATCCAGAGCATGATCTCGGAACTGTTTGAACTGACTACTTATTATATGGACCTGGTGACCGTGGCCCGGGTACAGCGGAACCCGACTGTGAAGGCGGAAATCCAGCAGAAGAACTTCGAAGCCAGCGTGCCTCTGGGCTTTTTCTGCTACCCGGTAAGCCAGGCGGCGGACATCACTGCCTTCCATGCCACTCACGTGCCCGTTGGGGAAGACCAGAAACCCATGCTGGAACAGTGCCGGGAAATCGTCCACAAGTTCAACAGCGTCTACGGGGAAACCCTGACGGAACCGGATATTGTGCTGCCCTCCAACAAGGCCTGCCTGCGGCTGCCCGGGCTGGACGGGAAAGCCAAGATGTCCAAATCCCTGGGGAACTGCATCTACCTGTCCGATGATGCGGACACCATCAAGAAGAAGGTCATGAGCATGTACACCGATCCCACCCACATCCAGGTCAGCGATCCCGGCCATGTGGAAGGGAACCCGGTGTTCACCTATCTGGACGCCTTCAGCAAACCGGAACATTTTGCCGCCTTCCTGCCCGATTACGCCAACCTGGATGAGCTGAAAGCCCATTACCAGCGGGGCGGCCTGGGAGACATGAAGATCAAACGGTTCCTGAACGAAGTGCTCCAGTCCGTACTGAAGCCCATCCGGGAACGCCGGGAATACTGGGAAGCCCGGAAGCCGGAAGTGGTGGACATCCTGAAGGCAGGCACCGCCCGGGCCGAGGCCAAAGCCGCCCAGACCCTGTCCGAAGTCCGCGCCGCCATGAAAATCAACTACTTCGAGGATGACAATCTGCTGAAGTAAGCAGTGCCCTTCGGGCCAGTTTACAGTCACTGGTCACTGGCTGATGGAAGGAACCCGCTCGGGCGGGTTCCTGGGA
>NZ_FR902081.1:15648-16863 GCF_000437815.1 Acidaminococcus sp. CAG:542 | reverse complement strand
ACTAAAAACACAAAATTCTTGACAATCCCCGCAACGTGCAACACCCCCTTTTTTATTTCTTCCGATTGTAATTGATCAGGCACCCGGCCTTGATGATTTCTTTTTCTTCCTGGGTCAGGGGTTTGATGAACAGGGTCAGTTCCACCGGTTCTCCCTCTTTCAGCACCCAGGCCCGGATCTGGTCCAGACTGCCGTCCAGGGCTTCCCGGATTCCCGGCACGAAGATCCAGTCTCCCACTTCAAATCCTTCCGGTTCTCCTTTCAGGTGGAAGGGCAGCATCCCCCAGTTGATCACATTGCTCCGGTACCGTTTGGTGGCGTAGTCCTGGGTGATGTTGGCCAGGCCCCCGATCACCCGCTGGCAGCTGGCTGCCTGTTCCCGGGCAGACCCGTCACCGGGCCGGGTGGCGTACACCAGGGACCCGATTTCCGTATTGGACAGGGCAGCCCCTTCTCCTCCCGGGATCCCCTGGATCCGGCGGAACAGAGTCCCCAGTTCCGGTTTCTCCAGCAGCAGGTCTTTGCCGGCTTCCCGGGCCAGTTCCAGTTCCTTCACCGCCTTGGTCCGTGCCACATAGCCCGGATCCCGGCGGCTCAGGGTGAATTCCGCCAGGCCCAGAGGGTTGGACCGGTAGGAGGAAGTTTCTCCGGAGGGGATCAGTTCATCGGTGGTGGTCACCGGGTCCAGGATCTTGGAGCACACCTGGAGCAGTACATTTTCTCCCAGTTCCGGCATTTCCGGCCAATCCTTGATGTTGGGACCGTAGAACAGTTTCTGTTCCGGTTCCGGTTTGCCAAAGCCGTTGTACACCCGGGCCTTGTAGGCGCTGTCGTCGAAATGGTATTCCGGTACGCTGCCGAACACATCCCCGTAGGCTTCCGCGGAAGTCAGGATGCCGTTATTGGCTGCGGTAGCCGCAATACTCCGGGCGTCCATCAAGGCCACCGCCGCCATCTGTCCCTGGCCCGGTTTGGATCCTTCCCGGTTGGGGAAGTTCCGGGTATTGTGCCGGATGGACAGGCCGTTGTTGTTGGGGGTATCCCCTGCCCCGAAGCAGGGTCCGCAGAAGGCGGTCTTTACCACGGCTCCGGCAGCCATCAGATCTCCCAGCAGGCCCTTTTTCATCAGATCCATGTACACCGGCAGAGAAGACGGATACACATTCAGGGCAAATTCCCCGCTGCCCATGGACCGGCCCCAGAGGAGAGCGGCGG
>NZ_FR902081.1:0-15633 GCF_000437815.1 Acidaminococcus sp. CAG:542 | reverse complement strand
CCCCAGAGGAGAGCGGCGGCTTCCGCCACGTTGGAGTAATTCCCGCCGGAACAGCCTCCGATGACCCCCTGCTGGACCTGGAGCTTCCCGTCCCGGATCTTGTCCGTAAGGGTATAGGGAGCCCGTCCCTGGGACACTTCTTCCGCTTTCTTTTCCGTTTCCCGGAGGATGTCTTCCAGGTTGGCGTTCAGTTCGTCGATGGTGTAGGCGTTGGAAGGATGGAAAGGCAGGGCGATCATGGGCTTCACCTGGGACAGGTCCACCTGGATGCAGCCGTCATAATAGGCCACTTCTCCCGGATTCAGTTCCTTGTAATCGGCCTCCCGGTGATGTTCCTTCAGGAAGGCCCGGGTATCTTCGTCAGTCCGCCAGATGGACGACAGGCAGGTGGTTTCCGTAGTCATTACGTCCACCGCATTCCGGTAGTCCGTGGACATGGAGGAAACCCCGGGTCCCACGAATTCCATCACTTTGTTCTTCACGTAGCCGTTCTTGAACACCGCCCGGCACAGGGCCAGGGCAATGTCCTGAGGTCCCACCCAGGGCTGGGGCCGGCCGGTAAGATACACGGCCACCACTTCCGGGTAATCCGTGTCCCAGGTGTCTCCCAGGATCTGTTTGTCCAGTTCCCCGCCCCCTTCGCCTACGGCCAGGGTCCCCAGGGCCCCGTACCGGGTATGGGAGTCGGAACCCAGGATCATCTTCCCGCAGCCGGCGTGCATTTCCCGCATGTACTGGTGGATCACGGCCACATGGGGCGGTACGAAGATGCCCCCGTATTTCTGGGCGGCGGTGAGGCCGAAGAGATGGTCGTCCTCGTTGATGGTGCCTCCCACGGCGCACAGGGAATTGTGGCAGCAGGTGAGCACATAGGGCATGGGGAAATGGTCCATGCCGGAAGCCCGGGCGGTCTGGATGATCCCCACATAGGTCAGGTCGTGGGAAGTGAGGGCGTCATAGCGGATCTTCAGATGATCCGGGGAACCGCTGGTGTTGTGGTCCTGGAGGATGCCCCAGGCAATGGTCCCCTTCCGGCCTTCTTCCCTTTCCAGTTTCCGGCCCAGTTTCTGTTCTCCCAGGGCCTTGTTCTCTTCCGGGATCAGTTCCCGGCCGTTCAGCAGATATGCACCGTTTTTCGTCAGTTCAATCATTTCATTCACCTCATGGATAGATTACAGGAACAGGCCGCCCAGGAAGAATACATGGAGGGCTGCCATGATCACATTGATGCCCACATTGGCCACACTGAGCAGGAACAGGGTCTTGAACATTTTGTTCATCTCGTAGGTGGTGGTTTCCTTGGCTGCGGAATAGGAGGACATGATGATGGCCCCGCCGGTGGACAGAGGGCTGATGGCCGCCGCAAAGGAGGTAGCGGTAATGGCGGAGATCAGTTCCACGTAGCTGACGCTGCCTCCGAAGGTACCGGTGATCTGGTGAGCGATAGGATACAGAGCCGGCATGACCACACCGGTGGTGGAGCTGACCCAGGACAGGATCCCGGAAGTCGCGGCCATAATGGGCACGGCGGTGGAAGCGGTCATAAAGGAAGCCAGGAAGTCGGACACCAGTTTGATGCCTCCCAGTTTGGTGATCACGCTGACCAGCATCCCCACTCCGCAGATCAGCATCAGGGTGCCCCAGGGAATCTGGCGGATGGCCTGTTTTTCGTCAGCGCATTTCAGGAGAATCAGCACGGCAGCCGCCACAAAGGCGAACAGCCCCGTATCCATCTTGAAGCCGATGCAGAAGATGACCATGACGGCAATGGCGCCCATGGTGATTTTCTGTTCCCGGTTGAAAGCGGGAATGTCGGACAGTTTCAGCGGGTTGTCCCCGTTCACCTTGTACCCTTTGTACAGCAGGTAGACAACCACCGTGAACACAAAGCCGGAAAGCAGAGTGGTCAGGAACAGGTGGAGGCCGAAGCCGTCGATGCCATAAGGTTCCGACAGGTTCCGGGCCAGGATCCCGGTAAGGGACAGAGGAGAAGCGCAGCCGGCGTTGGCCCCCAGTTTGGCGTACAGAGCCGTGGCCATAGGGTTGATCTTCAGCTCAAAGGCCAGGTACACGGCGAAGGTGGTCATCAGGATCCCTGCGGCAATGTGGCCGGGTCCGATGGCAGAGATGAAGGCGCTGAGCACAAACATCAGGATGGGAATCAGGTAGGTCCGTTTCCCCACCAGGGCCACCACTTTTTTGGAAAACAGATCCAGGGTGCCGTTGGCGGAAGCCATGCCGAACAGGAAGGTGACCCCTACCAGGGTTACGAACATGGAACTGGAGAACCCGCTGACAATGGCCTTGGCCGAAAGGTTCCCCGCCATACCCAGCAGGAAGGCGGCCCCCACAGAGAAGAAACCGATGTTGATTTTTTTGATGAACCCTACGGCGACCACCAGGGCCAGCACCAGCAGGGAAATTACACTGAAGTCCATATCCATTCTCCTTTTTCTTCTGTATCAGACCCGTACCCGGGCCAGGCCTTCCAACAGCAGGTTGGCTGTCCGGTACCCGAAGGTATCCAGGATTTCCGGCACCGTTCCATTTTCCTTCCATTCCACTCCGCAGGGCAGGATCCCTCCCGGATGACCGATCCGGATGTTCTGGAGATCCCCTTCCGGACGGAACACCTGCCGGACCAGGGTGCCGGGGACCGCTGCAGCGGCCGCGGTGCACATGGCTCCCGTCATGGCGTAACTGGGATGAGCCTTCTGCATGGACATCATCCGGGCCACCAGGTCCACCTGGTCAGCTTCTATGGTTTCCCCTGCTGAAGTGGTGTAGGAGGCAGGAGGAGCCACCAGGGTCATCTTGGGCAGTCCCGGAGTCACCCAGGCCGCTTCTTCCGGTTTCTCACAAAGTCCCAGCTTCACCGCTGCCAGGCCCCGGATGGTTTCCAGCAGCCGGAGCAGTTCCGGATCTCCGTTGATGGCATCCGGCAGTTCCGTTCCCGTAAGACCCAGGTCAGCGGCCCAGACAAATACCAGAGGGTTGGCCGCATCCACCAGGGATACTTCCACCGGACCCTTCCCCGGCACTTCCAGCACATCCACCGGATTCCCGGTGGGCAGCAGCCCTTTCCCCAGGGTCCCCGCCGGTTCCACGAACCGGAGTTTCAACGGAGACGCCGTCCCCGGCACCCCGGCGATCCGGAATTCTCCCTCATACTGGACCTGCCCGTCACGGGTGGGGACTTCTTCCTGGATCACCTTGCCGGTGTTGGTGTTGTAGATCCGCACCAGGGTAGTGCCTTCCAGAGCCGGCACCAGTTTCTTTTCAATGGCGAAAGGCCCGACCCCGGAAGAAATGTTGCCGCAGTTGCCTCCGTAGCTGACCACAGCCTTGTCCACGGAAACCTGGGCGAAGGTGTAATCCACATCCGCGTCAGGCCGGTCCGATTTCCGGAGGATGGCCACCTTGCTGGTCACCGACTGGCTGCCTCCCAGTCCGTCGATCTGTTTCTTGTCCGGGCTTCCCATGAGCCGCAGCAGCAGGGCATCCCACTGTTTCCGATTGGCCGGAAGATCCTTTTCCAGCAGATAGATCCCTTTGCTGGTGCCTCCCCGCAGTATCGTTACCGGCAGTTTGTATGCTTTCTCCATGTTTCTGTACCTCCCTGGATTCCTGAACTCCGTTCTTTCGTTGACTCTATGGTACCAGAATTTTCAGAATGGGTTAAATTCATCTTTTATCAGTTCATCATGAATTTAATTCATACTTTTAGGCCCAAATTTACGAAGAAAAGCTTTTTTCTGAACAGTACTTTTTATAAAATCAGTTATTTTGTCACTTTTTATCCGCTTGAAGGGTTCTGTACAGAAAGAAAAGAGAATTTTTGTATTTTCAGTACAATAAAAACAATTCATGTTTTCTATATTAGCTATGGTTTTCAGGAATGATCCAGGGTATAATCGAAGAAAAAACAAGGAGGATGCCATGGATTTCAAAGAACTGAACTATGTGCTGGCCATTGCCCGGCACCAGAACATCACCAAGGCAGCAGAAGCCCTCCATCTCACCCAGCCCACCCTGTCCAAATTCCTGAAGGCCCTGGAAACAGAACTCCACCAGCCTCTGTTCCAGCGTCTGGGGAACCGGTACCAGCCCACCTACGCCGGGGAGCGGTACCTCCAGCGAGCCCGGGAGATCCTGGAGGCCAAACGGGCCCTGGACCAGGAAATGGGGGATATTATCAAGAACAACGAAGGGTATCTGAAAATCGGATTTCCCACCATGCGGGGCACCTATATGCTGCCCATCACCCTGCCCCTGTTCCATGAAAAATACCCCAATGTACGGATTGACGTCCACGAGGCCAATTCGGACCATCTGGTCCGGCTGCTCCTGGACGGGGACATCGACCTGGCCTTTTTCAACTATCTGGACCCGGAGCCCGGGCTGGCCACTACGGTGATCAGCCGGGAGGAAGTGGTGCTGGTGATGCACAAAGACAGTGAATTCACCCGATACGGACGGAAGAAGAAGGACTGCCGGTATCCCCATATGGACCTGCGGCTCCTGAAGGACCAGGGGTTCATCGTCCAGAACCCCAGTCAGCGGACCCGGCAGGTGGTGGACCGGCTGTTCCGGCAGCAGCACCTGGAGCCCCGGATCATCCTGGAAACCAAGAATATCCAGGCAGAAGCGGAACTGGCGGCCCGGGGCTACGGGTTCACCTTCATCACCGAGACCCATCTGAAGTACATCCCGGACCGGAGCCAGCTGGCCCTGTTTTCCGTAGGCAGTCCCAACACTACGGTTACCTTCGTGGCCGCCTACCGGAAAAACGGCTACCTCCCCTTCCACGCCCAGGAATATATCAAGATCGTGAAGGAGTTTACGTAAAAAAAGGATGCTGCACGCGCAAAAAACACACGTGCAGCATCCTCTTTTTGTCAACGGTCAACGAAGGGGTGCTGCGTGCAGCACCCCTTTTTCACTTCACCATCTCCCGCATCTCCGGCAGATAAAACTTCCTTCCCTCTGCCAGGATCAGTTCCGGGATCCCGAAGAAAGGTTCGGCGATGCTGCCGGCCATGGCGGCCAGGGTATCCGTATCCCCGCCCAGGGACACGGCGTTCCGGAGGGCGTCTTCAAAATCTTCCGCCTCCAGGAAACTTTCCAGGGCCTGGGGCACGGAGCCCTCACAGGTGGCATCCCCCTGATAGCTGTCCCGGATCTCCTCCAGCCGGAAATCCAGGGGATAGTACTGGCGCAAATAGGTGCGGATCTGGTCCTTGTTCTTGTGCTGCCGGGCCAGGAACACCGCCCCGGCCACAGCCCGGGCCGCCCGGTAGGAATCCGGATGGTTGTGGGTCACCTGGCAGGACAATACTGCCAGATGCTGGGCCTCTTCCAGGGTGGAAGCAAACCACCCTGCCGGGGATACCCGCATGGCCGCTCCGTTGCCGAAGCTGCCATAGGGCCCCAGAGACGGATCACGGAGCCACAGCCGGAATTTGCCCCCGAACCCGGCATTGGGATACTTCTGCCCCAGGTTCCGCATTTCCCGGGCCAGAAGGGGCAGCACTGTATCCGCCTCCAGCAGTTTCCCGGCCTGTTGGGCCTCCCCAAAGGCCCTTGCCACCGCCAGGGTCATAAGGGAATCGTCCGTTGCCCGGCAGCCGGGACCGAACAGGGGAAATTTCTTCCCTTTGTGCCCGGACCATTCATAAACCGATCCCACAATATCTCCGATAAATGCCCCTTCCATCCTGTACCTCCTATTTCCACTCCAATTCCACCGGGCAGTGGTCGCTGCCCATGACTTCATTGTGGATGATCACGTCCTGGATCCGGTCTTTCCCGTTCTGGGACACCAGGAAGTAGTCAATCCGCCACCCGGCGTTCCGCTCCCGGGCCTTGAACATATAGGACCACCAGGTGTAGGCACCGGTCTTGTCCGGATACAGGCTCCGGAAAGCATCCACG
This sequence comes from Acidaminococcus sp. CAG:542, assembly GCF_000437815.1. Classification (NCBI taxonomy): domain Bacteria; kingdom Bacillati; phylum Bacillota; class Negativicutes; order Acidaminococcales; family Acidaminococcaceae; genus Acidaminococcus; species Acidaminococcus sp. CAG:542. The sequence continues at coordinate 9,699 of NZ_FR902081.1, read as the reverse complement.
AACCCGTGATCCAGGAACTGCTGGAACTTGGCCCGTTCCTCGTCCGAGAACCCTGCGTTCTTGTGGTTGCTGTCCGGATTCTTCAGATCGATGGGCTGGGCGGCTACGTTCATGTCCCCGCAGACAATCACCGGCTTCTGTTCTGCCAGTCTGGCGCAGTAGTCCTGGAACACGTCCTCCCAGTCCATCCGGTAGTCCAGCCGGGTAAGCCCCCGCTGGGAATTGGGGGTGTACACGTTCACCAGGATGAAATCCGGGTATTCGGCGGTGATCACCCGGCCTTCCTGGTCGTGTTCCGCCAGGCCCAGGCCGTAGGTCACTTTCAACGGTTCCGTCTTGGAAAAAATAGCGGTGCCGGAATAGCCCTTTTTCACCGCGCTGTTCCAGTATTCATGGTAGCCGGGGAACTGGAAATCCGCCTGTTCCCGCTGCATCTTGGTTTCCTGGACGCAGACAATGTCCCCGTCCGCCTCTTTCATAAAATCAGCAAAGCCTTTGTTCATACAGGCCCGAAGGCCATTTACATTCCAGGTGATCAGTTTCATGGGTATACCTCGTTTGTCGTTTATCGTGAATCGTTGGTCAAAGGATACGGCGCCGAACAAATGGCGGCGCCTAACCCACCACCATTGCGCAGGCGCAACGGTCCCCCGCCCTTGAAAAGGGCGGATATACTGCACGCCGGGCTGCGCCCTTGTGCATAAAGCAATGGGCCGCAGGCCCGAGCCCCTATCCGCCCTTTTCAAGGGCGGGGGACCAGCCGCAAGGCTGGTGGTGGGTTAGCAGCCCCCGGCTGCGTTTCCATTCATCACCATCTGCCCCGGGCAGATGGTCTCCATGGGCTGCGGACTAGAGACCAGTGACTGTTTGCCTCTCCCCCAGCTCCGGAAAAATCCAGTTCAGGACCCCCAGCCAGACTGCCCACAGAACCGGATACACCGGCTCCGGGAGGATGAATACGAAGGATGTGAGAAAGCTCCAGAAGGCCGCCGTAATGAGCAGCAGACCTCCGTTGAACAGCAGCCGGTGCTGGTAATGGGCACCGCAGCGGCAGTATTCCAGCCCCAGGGCCAGGTAGAACAGCTGCTGGAGGAAGGCCGCCCCCAGGGCTCCCTTGTCCGTGTCCCACACGGCCCACAGGGCCCCCAGTGTCATGAGCACCGGCCACAGGGTCCACAGGGCGCCCCGGGGCTGACGTATTTTCCGCCAGCCGAAGAAATGCCACACACTGTACCAGGTACAGGGCACTGTCACCAAAAACCACAGTTCCAGCAGGGGATATTCCACCCGCAGCGGCCAGGCCGCCGGAAACAGGTACAAAGTCCCCAGCACCAGAGCCACTGTGGCCAGATGCCAGGCTTTTTCCCGCTTCTTCAGCCGTTCGATCACCGGCAGGGCCAGCCACACCCCGGACCCCACCCAGAACAGCAGCACCAGTTTCAGAGGAAAATACCAGTCCAGTGCCGGAGTGGCAAAGGTGGTCAGGGTGTTGAACAGCAGCACCACCCAGAAAATCAGGTCCTTCCGCTGCCGGAGGATCAGTTTGCTCAGCTGCACCTTATCCATGGCTGGTTTTCTCCATTTTGGCCAGGAATTCCAGGCTCCGGAGGGGCCGGTCCGTCTGGTACAGGATGAACTGGTGGAGGATCTTCTCCATGGCCATCAGTTCCCGGCCCCTGACGGTGAAATCCGGGGGAGACTGGAGATCCAAATGGAGCAGCCGGTCCATCAGGTCCCGGGTGGCTACCGTAAAGGGCAGTTCATCCCCCATGGCACAGTTTTTGCACAAAAAGCCCCCCTGGACCAGGCTGAAATATCCGTCTTCCGTCACCGGTTCCCCGCAGCTGGTGCACTGGTCCAGGATGGGATTCAGCCCGCACAGGGCCAGCAGCTTCAGCAGGGTGCTGTCGGTGACCAGCCGCCGGTTCCGTTTCCCCAAAAGACGGAAGGCTTCCAGCAGCAGCAGGAACACTTCTTCCTGGGGTTCCTCATCCCCCAGGAGATGTTCTGCCGCTTCCCCGATAATGGCTCCGTAGGCCAGGTTCTCCCAGTCCATGGCAAGGGGCATCTCCAGGCTTTCACAGCTCCGGAGAGAAGCCACCTTCCTCCCTGGGGAAAGGCTCAGCCGGAGATGGGCAAAAGGCTGGACCAGGCGGCCGCTCTGGCTCCGGGGATAGGCCGCTCCATAGGCCACAAAGGGGATTTTGCCGTGTTCACGACAAAAGCAGACTGCGTATTTATCCGCAGTCTGCCAGTTTTTTACTCGGAGGATCACTGCTTCGTCTTGAAACACTTCACTGCTCATGGACAGCCGCTTCCTTCTTGTCTTTTTTCAAAGGGATCACCCGGACCCGGAGCACCCGGAACCCAGTGGAATCCAGCACTTCGAACTTGTAGCCGTTTTCCTCCACACTGTCGCCCACCACCGGCTGCCGGCCGATGAGGCCGAACACATAACCTCCGATGGTGTCCTCTTCCGGATCATCGAACTGGATCCCCATGATTTCCGATACTTCATCCAGGAGCACCAGTCCGTCGAACACATAAGACCCGTCGGGCATCTTGTTGATTTCCGGCATATCCGTATCATGCTCGTCCTGGATATCCCCTACGATTTCTTCCAGCAGGTCTTCCATGGTCACCAGCCCTGCGGTGCCCCCATATTCATCGGCTACCGCCGCCATCTGCACATGCTTGTGCTGCATCAGCTGGAGGATCTTGGCAATGGACATGCTTTCCGGCACCACATCGATTTCCCGCATAATGGACCGGAGGTCGAAGCCCGGCTGCCGGTAGTCCGCATTCATGAATTCCCGGATGTGGACCATCCCCAGGATATGGTCCCGGTCCTCTTCACAGAGAGGGTACCGGGTGTGGCCGGATTCCCGGATCACCTTCATGTTTTCCTCGATGGGGTCGTCCACGAACAGGCACACCATGTCCTGCCGGGGCACCATCACTTCCCGGGCCACCCGGTCTGCAAAATCGAATACATTGTCAATGAGCCGGCTTTCCACCGGGTCGATGCTGCCGCCTTTTTCACTGGCACTGACCATTTTCCGGATGTCATCCTCCGAATGGCTGGCCCCTTTCTGGGCCGGTTCCACCCCCATGAAATGGTACAGGGCAGCGCCCACATGCCAGAACAGATAAGCAAATGGATATAAGATTGGTTTCAGTATGCGCCCAAGCGCAGGTCCCGCGTCTATAGGACATCTCTCCTTTGATCATTTTGCCGGTTTTTCCGGCGGGGTATATCGCTCAAATTATACACTTTTTCCCGGCGTCCGGTCAATATTGGGGACGGTCTCCGGCCAGCCCCAGCCGTTTCAGGTCCCCTTCCTTTTCCCGCCATTTGGGACGGACCTTCACCCACAGTTCCAGGTACACCCGGTTCCCCAGGAAAGCTTCCATATCCTCCCGGGACCGCTGGCTGATTTCCTTCAGCATCTTCCCCTTGGCCCCGATCAGGATGGCCTTTTGGGAATCCCGTTCCACATAAATGTCTCCCCGAACATACACCATGCCGTTGGGCCGGGTCTTCATTTCCTGTACCTGGACCGCCACCGCATGGGGCACTTCGTCCCGGGTCAGCTGGAGGATCTTCTCCCGGATGATTTCCGCCGCCATCACCCGTTCCGGCTGGTCCGTATACATGTCTTCCGGATAGAAATCAGGCCCCACTGGCAGGCAGCTCTGGATTTCCTGGAGCAGAGGCGAAAAGTCCTCATCTTCCAGAGCGGACAGGGTCAATACGCTGCGGAAGGGATATTCCTTCCGGAATTTGTCGATCATGGGCAGGAGCACCGCTTTGTCCGCAAGCCGGTCGATTTTGTTCAGCACCAGGATCACCGGCGCTTTGCAGTCTTCCCGCAGCCGTTCCAGGATCACCTGTTCTCCCTTCCCCCGTTTTTCCGAGGCATCCACCACAAAAAGCACCACATCCACTTCTTTGATGGCATTGAGGGCCGCCTGGACCATGTGTTCTCCCAGTTTGTCCTGGGGTTTGTGGAGGCCGGGGGTATCCAGGAACACCATCTGGGCTTCCGCCGTGCTCAGGATGCTCAGGATCCGGTTCCGGGTGGTCTGGGGCCGGTCGGAGATAATGGCCACCTTTTCCCCCACCAGATGGTTCACCAGGGTGGATTTTCCTGCATTGGGGCGTCCCACCACGGCTACAAAACCGGAGCGATGCTGTTGGGTATTCTGTTCTTCCATATAAGTCCTTTCTGTATTACAAACTGAAATCATAGGGCAGCAGGTCCGCCACCGTGGCGGTCTTTACCTGTCCCTTCACATTGGTCAGATAGATCCGGGGGATGCGGAATTCCGCCATCACCTGCCGGCAGGCCCCGCAGGGGGACACCGGTTCCGGAGTATCGGCAGTGACGCACAGGGCGGCAAACTCCCTGACCCCTTCCTTCACGGCGGCAAAGATGGCACACCGTTCCGCGCAGAGGCTCAGGCCATAGGAAGCGTTTTCCACATTGCAGCCGGTGAAGATCCGGCCGTCCGCTGCCCGGACCGCTGCTCCCACCGCAAAATGGGAATAGGGGCTGTAGGAATTTTTCCGCACGGCACAGGCCGCTTCAAACAGCTCCCGGTCCAGTTCAGCCTCCATAGTTTTCCTCCGCCAGGTCCAGTTCCCGGAGGATTTCCTCCTCCCGGGCCCTCATCACCCGTTTGTCCGCCTCTTCCATATGGTCATAGCCCAAAAGGTGGAGCATCCCATGGACCGCCAGGTAGGTCATTTCCCGGGTGAGCCCATGGCCAAATTCCTCTCCCTGCTCCACGGCCCGGGGAGCGGAGATGATTACGTCCCCCAGCAGGTGTTCCGCTTCCCCGTCGTCCACTTCCGGTTCCTCGTCCCCTTCGTCCAGGGCAAAGCTCAGCACGTCCGTAGGACGGTCGATGCCCCGGTACTCCCGGTTCAGGGTATGGATCTCTTCATTGTCCACAATGGTAATGTCCACTTCCGTATTGTCCGTCAGTTCCTCTTTCCGGGCCACAATGTCCATGGCCTTTTTCAGGGTCTCTTCCAGTTCTTCCGGAATGGCAATCTCCGTCTGGTTGTTTTCCAGGGTAACGATCATTTTCCTTCTCCTTTATTCCTGTCAGCACCGGGCTGCCGGTGTTCCTTCCGGGCCCGGTCGTATTTTTCATAAGCCCGGATGATGGCCCCCACGATTTCGTGCCGGACCACATCCTGTTCAGAAAAATGGATGATGCCGATCCCCGGCACGTCCTGGAGCACCTGGGCCGCATTCACCAGTCCGGAAGGCCGTCCTCCCGGCAGGTCCACCTGGGTGGCATCCCCGGTGACCACCAGCTTGGAGCCGAAGCCGAACCGGGTAAGGGCCATCCGCATCTGTTCCTGGGTGGTGTTCTGGGCCTCGTCCAGGATGATGAAAGCATCATTTAGGGTACGGCCCCGCATGTAGGCCAGAGGGGCCACTTCGATGATCCCCCGCTGGAGGTTCTTCTGGAAGGCCTCCATCCCCAGCATTTCGTACAGAGCATCATACAGAGGCCGCAGATAGGGATCCACCTTTTCCTGGAGATCCCCGGGCAAAAAGCCCAGCTTTTCCCCGGCTTCCACCGCGGGACGGGTGAGGATGATCCGTTCCACTTCCTTGTTTTTCAGGGCCTTCACCGCCATGGCCACCGCCAGGTAGGTCTTCCCGGTACCGGCGGGCCCGATGGCAATGGTAATGTCGTTCTGGGCAATGGTCTTCAAATACCGCATCTGGCCCAGGGTCTTGGCCTTTACCTGCCGTCCCCGGACAGTGGTGAGCACCGTATCGGTGAACAGCTTGTGGAGCTGTTCCTCCTGGCCTTCCCGGACCAGTTTCAGGCTGTATTTCACATCATGCTGGGTAATGGGCAGCCCCTGGCGGTACAGGTACAGCAACTCCCGGATCAGCCGGTCCGCCAGCTCCACATCCTGTTCCGCTCCCTGGGCGATCAGTTCGTTTCCCCGGGGGATCAGCCGGCAGCCCAGGCTCTCCTGCATCTGCTTCAGGTATTCATCTGTTTCTCCCAGTACCGCCACCATTTCCCGGGCGTCCTGGAATTCAAACCGTTTTTCCGTCACTTCCGACAAACTCCATTCCTCCTGCTTGTTACGAGTTGATTGACTGTTCTTTTCATTATATCGTTTCCGGAAGAAAAAAGAAACAGGAAACCCACTTGACAAAGAACCCCATTATCGTTTAGAATAAGTTTGTTGCTTATGGAACTATAGCTCAGATGGTTAGAGTATCACGTTGACATCGTGGGGGTCACTGGTTCGAGTCCAGTTAGTTCCACCAGATAAAAAGCAGAGGCTGCCGGAAGGCAGCCTTTTTTGTTGTATGGGTTCAGCGTTGGTTGTTTCAGAATCAATTTGTCAAAATTGATTTCCATCGGCCAGTGACCAGTGACAAAAAAGAGGCCCGCAGGCCTCTTTTTTCTTATTTACTTCACCCTATTCCGCAGGGTCCCGATTCCTTCGATGGAACATTCCACCACGTCCCCGCTTTTCAGGAACCGGGGCGGGTTCATGCCGATGCCGGTGCCGGCGGGAGTACCGGTGGCAATGATGGTCCCGGCCCGGAGGGTCATCCCTTTGCTCAGTTCGCTGATGATGTAAGGGATCCCGTGAACCAGCAGTTTCGTGTTGCTGTCCTGGCGCAGTTCCCCGTTCACCTTGCAGGTGAGATGGAGCGCCGGCGGAAAATAAAATTCATCCGCCGTAACGATGCAGGGCCCCATGGGGGCAAAGGTGTCCAGGCTCTTCCCGAAATACCACTGTTTATGGGCCACCTGCACGTCCCGGGCGGTTACATCGTTAATGATGGTATAGCCGAACACATAGTCCCCGGCATCTTTTTCCGCCACATCCCGGGCTTCCTTCCCGATGATCACCGCCAATTCGCATTCATAGTCCAGTTCCTTCACCACATTGAAATGGCCGTCGATGGTCCCGTCCGGATCCACCGCCCGGTCCACCCGTTTGGAGAAGTACACAGGTACCTGCCGCTGGACGATTTTTTCCGGTACATATTCATCAGGCAGTTCGTCGTCGTGGGATTTGTAGTTGATGCCCAGACAGATAATGTCATTCCGGGGATGGGTAATGGGAGCCAGGAGCTTGACCTGGTCAATGGGAACCGCACCCATGTCCACCCGGGCAATAGCCAGCAGTTCTTCAAAATCCGCCTGCTGGATCAGTTCATACATATTGTTGTACTTGTTGGCCGGGATCACAAATTTTCCATCCTCGGAAATGATCCCCACCTGTACATCGCTGTCGTATTCGAAGGTAACGATTTTCATGACTCTCCACTCCCCTAACCGATTCCACGGTACAGTGTTTTCATTTCTCTGTATTCATTGTACAATGTTTGTGCTAAAATTACCAGTATATGATACAAAACTTCCTAACTGTAAACCTTAATGTTATAGAAGGATCTGTTTTTCCCAAAGGAGGATGCCATGTTTGCCGGATATCAGCTGGATGACGGCCACGGAGACTACAACCGCAGCTACGAACAGAACTGGGATATCGATTACGCCGACTATTCCACCGACCACAGAGAGAACAACTACAGGAACTATGAATGGAAAGTTCCCAAAAGCAAAAAGGAACGGATCAAAAGTATATTGAATCATTACGAATGACAAAGGGGGCGCTGCACACAACGTGCAGCGCCCCCCTTTGTCTTCCTTCCGCGCACAAGAAATTGTTTCTAAATGGCGAAAATTCTTCTGCAGTGGACAAATTCTCTGTTAATTCCCATAGTTGTTTTTATCTCGATAACACTTTGAAAAAATATTGTATGAGGTATACAAAAAACTGTTGACATTTGTATCCGGTAGTGATAAATTACGTACCATAAACAAGCATCCGATTTGATCACGGCACTTGCATTCCCGAGTGTCGGATTTTTTTCGAAGGAGTGATGATGATGAACGGATTAACGCTTGTGTGTCTTGCTATCGTAATCTTTATCTGCGCGTACATGTTTTATGGCCGCTGGCTGGTAAAGACCTGGGGAATCGAACCGGATGCGAAAACTCCTGCCTACCGTTTCCGGGATGACAAGGACTTTGCCCCTGCTTCCCGCTTCACGGTATTTGCCCATCAGTTTTCTTCCATTACCGGTGCCGGCCCTGTAACCGGTCCGATTATCGCCGCCATGTTTGGTTGGGTTCCTGCTTTCTTATGGATTTTGGTAGGCGGCGTATTCTTCGGTGCTGTACAGGATTTCACCGCCCTCTATGCTTCCGTGAAGAACGACGGCAAAGGCATGGGTGCCCTGATTGAAAAATACGTGGGCCATACCGGCTGCAAAATGTTCCTGATGTTCGGCTGGCTGTTCTCCCTCTTGGTAATCGCCGCCTTCTCCGACATTATGGCCAGCACCTTCAACGGCTTCTCCAAAACCGGCGAAATGATGGGGCCCAACGCCTCCGCCGCTTCCATTTCCATGATCTACATCGTGGTTGCCATGATCTTCGGTGTGGTGACCCGCCGGTTCAACATCCACGGTTCCAAAGAACTGATCCTGGGAATCCTGTGCATGGTGGCCATGGTGAGCCTTGGCATTGCCCATCCCATCTACGCTTCCCGTACCACCTGGCTGTATGTGACCTATGCGTACTGCTTCGCCGCTTCCATTATGCCCATGTGGCTGCTGATCCAGCCTCGTGACTATCTGTCCGTATTCCTGCTGCTGGGGATGATCCTGGCCGGTGTCCTGGGCATCATCGTGGGGAATCCTTCTATTAATATGCCTGCCTTCACTTCCTTTGATGTAGCCGGCAAGCCTTTGTTCCCCATCCTGTTTGTAACCATCGCCTGCGGGGCTGTATCCGGGTTCCATTCCCTGGTTTCTTCTGGTACTTCCTCCAAAACCATTTCCAATGAAAAAGATATGCTGCCCGTTGGGTATGGTTCCATGCTGATTGAATCCACCCTGGGTGTGGTTTCCCTGGTTATCGCCTGCTCCGTGGCTGTAAACGGCCAGCTGCCCAAAGCCACTCCGTTTGCTATCTTCGGTGGTGCCATCGGCAACTACTTCACCATGTTCGGTATTCCCAAATATTACAGCACCTGCATCGTGACCATGTGCGTATCCGCTCTGGCCATGACCACCATCGATGCGGTAACCCGTATCGGCCGGATGATGCTCCAGGAAATCCTGGCTCCGGAAGAAGGCAAGGAACAGGGTTCCGTGGCCAAATTCCTGAGCAATACGTATGTGGCCACCATCGTGACCCTGATTCCCAGCTACCTGCTGTGCCTGGGCGGTTACATGAATATCTGGCCGCTGTTCGGTGCTGCCAACCAGCTGCTCAGTGCCCTGTGCCTGGTTGCCCTGGCCGTATTCCTGAAAGTGACCGGCCGTAAGAGCTGGATGCTCTACATCCCCATGACCTTTATGTTCCTGGTGACCATGAGCGCCCTGTGCCTGTCCATCTATGGCATCTACAAGAAAGCCATGGCAGGTGTGTTCTTCCCCATGGTGGAAGGTCTCCAGCTGGTAGTAGCTCTGTGCCTGATGTTCCTGGCCATCAACGTGGTCCGGAGCTGCACCAAGGAACTGTTCGCCGGCAAAGTAGAAGTTGCCAACAAATAAAAAAGACTGCCTTCGGGCAGTCTTTTTTTCATCACTCCAGCAAGAAGGGGGCTGTTGCATGAGCAACAGCCCCCTT
>NZ_FR902080.1:6314-7044 GCF_000437815.1 Acidaminococcus sp. CAG:542 | reverse complement strand
CTTGAAAAGGGCGGATATAGAAGAGTGAAAGTAACGGCTGGCCCTTCGCCCTTGAAAAGGGCGGATATAGTGAGGTGGACTTATGGACAACAAGAAACCTGCTGTGGATATCCTGGGAGTGCCGGTGACTCCTTTTTCCATGGCGGAAGCAGTGGCGTGGCTTATGGAACGGGTGGACCGGGATCTGCCTACCCAGGTGGTCACCGCCAATGCGGAAATCATCATGATGGCCCAGCAGATGCCGGCCTACAAGGCCCTGCTGGACAAAACGGACCTGATCCTGGCGGACGGGGCCGGCACCGTGTGGGCCGGACGGACCCTGGGGAACCAGGTGCCGGAACGGGTGGCCGGTTTCGACCTGTTCCTGGAGCTTTTGAAGGACGGGGCCCGAAGAGGCACGAAATTCTTCCTGTTCGGGGCGGCTCCGGGAATTGCGGAAGCAGCGGCCGCCAAGGCGGCGGAAATCGCCCCGGGGGTGCAGATCGTGGGCACCCGGAACGGCTACTTCACCAAAGCCGATGAACCGGACATCATCCGGCAGATCAACGCAAGCGGAGCCCAGGTGCTGTTCGCGGCCCTGGGGGCTCCCAAGCAGGAATTCTGGCTGGAAGAACACCGGGATGCCCTGAAGCCTGCCCTGCGGGTGGGCCTGGGAGGCAGCTTCGACGTGCTGGCCGGGAAAATGGAACGGGCGCCCAAATGGATGCAGGAAGCTTCCCTGGAGTGGCTG
>NZ_FR902080.1:1954-6304 GCF_000437815.1 Acidaminococcus sp. CAG:542 | reverse complement strand
AGCTTCCCTGGAGTGGCTGTTCCGGCTGTACAAGCAGCCCAGCCGCCTGGGACGGATGATGGCCCTGCCGAAATTCGTGGTGAAGGTACTGGAAGCCAAACACGGCCGGAAATAACAGGGTCTGGACTCCACCGTTTTTTGCCGTACAGATTTGGACAAAGAAACTGAGATAAGGTATAATAAAACGATGGGTGGAGGTGAAGATGTGACCAAATACAAATACCATATAGTAAAGGAAGGCTATCCCTTTATCGGGACCATGCTGGCCGTGACCATCCTGGCCGGTTATGTGGCCGGTCCGGTTTTTGCAGTACCCCCGGCGGTCCTGATGATTTATTTTGGCTACTTCTTCCGGAACCGGGTGCTGGATGTGAAGCAGGATCCTGATATCCTGTATTCTCCGGCGGACGGTACGGTGATGGGGGTAGAGGAGTTTTTCGATAAAGAATATCTCAACGAACCGGCCAAGAAAGTGACCATTTTCCTGTCCGTGTTCAATGTGCATACCAACCGGGCTCCCATGACGGGGCTGGTGAAGTACATGCGCTACACCTGTGGGGGGTACGAACCGGCTTTCAAGGATTCGGCACCCATTGTGAACGAACGGATGGCCATCGGCCTGGACAACGGCACCAACCGGATCCTGGTGATCCAGATTGCCGGGATCCTGGCCCGGCGGATCGTTTCCTGGACCAGCCTGGGCAGCCGGCTGAAACAGGGTGACTGCTACGGCATGATCAAGTTCGGTTCCTGTACGGAACTGGTGGTTCCCCGCTCTGTGGAGATCCTGGTCCGGAAAGGGGACAAGGTGCAGGGCGGTATCAGTATCATCGGGAGGCAGAAAGCAGAATGAACTACAAACGCATGGTCCCCAACAGCATCAGCGGACTGAGCCAGATGCTGGGACTGATTTCCATTTATCTGTCCATGGAAAAGGATTTTTCCCTGGCAGCCATCTTCATTATCCTGGCCATCCTGGCCGATTCCTGTGACGGCCGTGCCGCCCGGGCTCTGGGGGTCAGCGGACCTTTCGGGGTGGAGATGGATTCTCTCTGTGACGTGTGTTCCTTCGGCATGGCACCTTCGGTGCTGATCTATACCTATTCCCTCCATGAACTGGGAGTGGCGGGGATGATCATCTCCGGTCTTTTTGCCTTCGGGGCGGCCATGCGGCTGGCCCGGTTCAACGTGAATGTCAGCGATATCCACGGATACTTCCAGGGGATGCCGGCGCCGGCGGGAGCCTGCGTCATCGTCACCTTCGTGCTGGGAGGCATGCAGATCGGCCCGGTGCTCACCTCCCTCCTGACGGTGGCTGTGGCCTGCCTGATGTACAGTGATGTAAAGTATCCGGATTTCAAGGGCCATGGGAATCCCCTGTTCCGGGTGCCGGTGATCATTTCTTTCATCCTGGGGGCTCTGGTATTGTACAGCGATCTGAAGGCCTGGCCTTTTGTGATCATGTTCACCTATACCCTGTGCGGGGTGCTCAATGCTGTGTATGTGAAAGTGACGGGGAAACAGGCCGTCTTTAAGTAAGAGGAGGAAACAAGAGGTTTTATGAGCACGTATTTTGACATCATCATGGTTCCCCTCCAAGTGCTGATCGTCTTTTTCACCATCTATTATTTTGTGATTTCCCTTTTTGGCATTTTGCCCCGGAAAAAAGAAAAGAAGATCCTGACGCCCAAGACTACCTTTGCCGTGATCGTGGCCGCCCACAACGAAGAAAAAGTCATCGGGGAGCTGGTGGAGAACCTCCATATGCTCCGGTATCCCGACGAACTGTATGACATTTTCGTCATCGCCGACAACTGTAAGGACCATACGGCGGATGTGGCCCGGAAAGCCGGGGCCATTGTGTACGAACGGTTCAATCAGGAGAAAGTGGGGAAGGGGTTCGCCCTGGAATGGATGTTCCGGCAGCTGTTTGCCCTGGACAGACAGTATGATGCGGTGGCCATTTTCGACGCGGACAACCTGGTGCACCCGGACTTCCTGAAGGAAATGAACAACCGGTTCTGCAAAGGGGAACGGCTGATCCAGGGGTATCTGGACGTGAAGAACCCCAACGACAGCTGGGTCAGCGGCACCTTCGCCATCAACTTCTGGATCGTGAACCATGTATGGCACCTGGCCAAGTATACCATCGGGCTCTCCAGCGTGTTCGGGGGCACCGGCATGGTGATTGCCACGGAAGTGCTGAAAAAGTACGGGTGGAAAGCCACCTGCCTGACGGAAGACATGGAATTCACCATGAAGTGCCTGCTGGAAGGGATCCCCACCACCTGGTGCCAGGATGCCATCATCTACGACGAAAAGCCCCAGACCTTCAAGGCTTCCTGGAACCAGCGGAAGCGGTGGGCCCAGGGCCAGTTCGATGTGGCAGGCCGGTACATGGGGAAGCTGCTGAAGGAAGGGATCCGGAAGCGGGACATTGTGATCCTGGATGGGGTCATCGATGTGTTCCAGCCCTATTTCATGCTGATCTCCACCTTCTTCGTGCTCTGCAGCACCATCTACAACTTTGTGCCTTTTTACACCAATGTGCTCTATGCCCTGCTGCCTTACCATGTGTGGCAGGTGATCGGGGTGGCCCAGTACGTGATCCCGGCCATTATCCTGTTCAAGATCAACGCGGCCCCCAAGTCCTGGTTCTACACCCTGTTCTATCCGCTGCTGCTCTACAGCTGGGTGCCCATCACCATTTTGGGCTTCCTGCACCGGCACGAACACGTGTGGAGCCACACCATCCACACCCGGAGCATCAGCTTCAACGATGTGCTGGTGCCGGAAAGTGCGGAAACCGGACCGAAGCAGATCGTACTGCCGAAAGAGAAAAGATAAGGGCTGCAAAGCAGCCTGCGATTGGGGGCTGTTGCTCATGCAACAGCCCTTTTTCTGTTTCATCCTTGACAAAATCCCTGCATATTGCTATAGTATGGGTATCAACAGAATAGTTCCGGTAGGCAAGGCTCCTACAGGGATATGGACTGCTGCCGCAACAGGATGGAGACATCCCGCGTAGGTCTGAACAGGCTGCGTCAAACAAGAAGGCGCCGCATAATGCAGTTTCACCGCCCTGTAGAGTTAAAGCTCGTACGGTGGCAGTGAAAGCGGCTGGCAGCTGTTTCCACTGAAGTGTGTTTTGCATTTGTGCCGTTCGGGTTTCCCCCGGACGGCTTTTCTGTTATGTGAATCTGAGTCCTGGAAAGGTGGTGGCAAAGCATGGACGGTGCTGGTGGAGGCAGTCATCCTCACGGTTTGGGCAGCGGAATTTTCACAGACTGGCGGTGCCGGTCCGGTTTTGCTGCGCGTTTCTGAGCTGACGGCCTCTTAAAGAGGGGGAACGGCCCCCGGATTTCTTTAGGAGGAGAACATGAAAAAAGAAAATATGGACAAAAAATTCCAGCTGGCGGCCCATGAAGCCCAGGCCCGGCTCCTGGAAGCGGCTGCCCTGGAGGGGAAAGAAGCCATGGCCCGGTACGGTACCGGGGCTTCCGGTCTGACGGAAGAACAGGCAGAGGCCTCCCGGGACAGATACGGGGCCAACAAGGTGACCCGGGAAAAGAAGAAGAGCGTGGCCGCCCGTCTGGTGGAAGCTTTTGTGAATCCCTTTACGGTGATCCTGTTTGTGCTGGCGGGGGTGTCCACGGTAACGGACATCATCCTGCCCCTGCGTTCCGGGAACATGGATGATTTCAACCCGGTGACGGTATGCATCATCCTGACCCTGCTGCTGATTTCCGGGGTGCTCCGGTTCGTCCAGGAAACCCGCAGCGGGGATGCGGCAGCGAAACTTTTGGAACTGATCACTACTACCTGCACGGTGATCCGGGACGGGGGCAAAAAGAAGGAAATTCCCCTCCAGGACGTGACGGTGGGGGACCTGGTGTGGCTGTCCACTGGTGATATGGTACCGGCGGATCTGCGGATCCTGGATGCCAAGGACCTGTTTGTGAGCCAGGCTTCCCTGACCGGGGAAAGCGCCCCTCAAGAGAAGGTCCCTTATAAAGTGGATGCCAGCGGGGACAAAGCGGTGACGGAACTGTCCAACCTGGCTTTTATGGGAACCAATGTGATTTCCGGTTCCGCCACCGGTCTGGTGCTGGGCATCGGGGACCACACCCTGTTCGGCAGCATGGCCAGCTCCATGGCCCAGGAGGCTCCGGAAACCAACTTCACCAAAGGGGTGAACTCGGTATCCTGGGTACTGATCCGGTTCATGATGGCCATGGTGCCCCTGGTATTTTTCATCAACGGATTTACCAAAGGGGACTGGGTGTCCGCCTTCCTGTTCGCCATTTCTGTGGCGGTGGGGCTGACGCCGGAAATGCTCCCCATGATCGT
>NZ_FR902080.1:0-1863 GCF_000437815.1 Acidaminococcus sp. CAG:542 | reverse complement strand
CTCCATCCAGAGCTTTGGGGCCATGGACGTGCTGTGTACGGACAAGACCGGTACCCTGACCCAGGACAAGGTGGCTCTGGAATACCATCTGGATCCCAACGGTCAGTCCAGTCAGCGGGTGCTCCGGTATGCTTACCTGAACAGCTATTTCCAGACCGGGTACAAGAATTTTATGGATCGGGCCATTATTGAAAAAACGGAAGAAGAGGAAAAGGCAGACCCCAAGCTGGTGGATCTGTCGGAGAATTACCGGAAGGTGGACGAGGTGCCTTTTGACTTTGCCCGGCGGAGACTGTCCGTTGTGGTCATCGATCCCAAAAACCGGACCCAGATGATCACCAAAGGGGCGGTGGAAGAAATGCTGGCCATCTGCAGCCAGGTGGAACAGCCGGAAGGGACGGTGGAACTCACCGATGCCCTGCGGAGGAAAATCCGCCAGGTAGCGGACCGGCTGAATGAAGAGGGGATGCGGGTGATCGCCCTGGCCCGGAAAATCAATCCTTCCCCGGTAGGGGCTTTCGGGTCCAAGGATGAACGGGACATGGTGCTCATGGGGTACCTGGCCTTCCTGGATCCGCCCAAGGAAAGCGCCGGTCAGGCCATCCAGGCTCTGAAGGACCATGGGGTCACCACCAAGGTGCTTACCGGGGACAACGAAAAGACCACCCGGTGCATCTGCCGTCAGGTGGGGCTGCCGGTGGAACACATCCTTTTGGGCAGCGACCTGGAAAAAATGGATGACGGACAGTTGGCAGCAGAAGTGGAAGGAACCACCGTGTTCGCCAAGCTGTCTCCGGACCAGAAGGCCCGGGTGGTGGGCGCTCTCCAGGCCAAAGGCCATACGGTGGGGTTCATGGGAGACGGAATCAACGATGCCCCGGCCCTCAAGATGGCGGATATCGGGATTTCCGTGGACAGTGCCGTGGATATCGCCAAGGAAAGTGCGGATATCATCCTGCTGGAAAAGAGCCTGATGGTGCTGGAAGAAGGAATCGTGGAAGGCCGGAAAACCTATGCCAACATGATCAAATACATCAAGATGACTGCCTCTTCCAACTTCGGGAACATGTTCTCGGTGCTGGCGGCCAGCGCTCTGCTGCCGTTTTTGCCCATGAGCAGTCTCCAGCTGCTGATCTTGAACCTGCTGTACGAAATTTCCTGCATTGCCATTCCCTGGGACAATGTGGACGAGGATTATCTGAAGGTGCCCCGGAACTGGGATGCTTCCAGCATCGGCAGCTTCATGCTGTGGCTGGGGCCCACCAGCTCGGTGTTCGACTGGATCACCTATCTGGTGCTGTATTTCGTGATCTGTCCTCAGATGCTTTCTGGCGGGGTCACCTACAACCACATTGCTGCCGATGCAGTGGTGGGCCAGGGAGTCTTTGCCGGCATGAACCTGCGGGATGCCTATGAGGCCCTGTTCCAGGCCGGGTGGTTCGTGGAATCCATGTGGACCCAGACTCTGGTGATCCACATGCTTCGGACGCCCAAACTGCCTTTTGTCCAGAGCCATGCGTCGGCGCTTCTGACCGCCATGACCGGCAGCGGCATTGCCCTGTGCACCCTGCTGCCCTTTACCGGGGCTCTGGGAAGGGATCTGGGATTCCTGCCCCTGCCAGGGATGTATTTCGGGTTCCTGGCGCTGGTGGTGGCCGGATATATGCTGCTGACTACCAGCATCAAGAAGGCCTACATCCGGCATTACGGGAGTTTGCTGTGACAGGGAAAAGTGAAGAGGGAAGAGCAGGATCGGCGTGGGAGCGGCGAATCCATTGGGATTCCGTAATCGGCTGATGGAAGGAATCTGCGGCCGCAGATTCCGTTGAAGGGAAACGCAGCTGGCGCTGCTAACCCACCACC